>DATMYT010000335.1:0-8026 GCA_035560855.1 Negativicutes bacterium
ATAAATTCCACCCTATCGGATTAACGAGGAGGATTATTATGAGCAACAACCCTGTTAAAATTATGGAAACAGTTTTACGAGACGGCCATCAATCGTTAGCAGCCACTCGAATGCGCACCTCTGATATGATTGAGATGTTGGAAAAACTTGACGATGTTGGCTATTTTTCCTTGGAAGCTTGGGGTGGGGCCACATTCGACAGCACACTCCGATTTCTCAATGAAGATCCCTGGGAACGTTTGCGAACAATCAAGAAACATGTTAAAAAAACCCCGATCCAAATGTTGCTGCGAGGACAGAACATTCTTGGTTACAATCACTATGCTGATGATGTCGTAACGGAATTTGTCAAACGGGCTGTTTCTAATGGCGTTGGCATTGTTCGCATATTTGATGCCTTGAATGATGTTCGTAATCTTGAGGTCTCGATGCGAGTTGCCAAAGAAACCGGCGCTCACGTGCAAGGCGCTTTCGTTTACACGATCAGTCCTTTCCACACGATCGATACCTTTGTTAAAGTTGCCAAAGATCTGGTCTCCATGGGAGCAGACTCTATCTGTATCAAGGACATGGCTGGATTACTAGCTCCGTATGCGGCCTACGACCTGGTCAAGGCTCTTAAAGTCGCAGTTCCTGTGCCCATTGACATCCATTCGCACTACACCAGCGGTATGGCTGGTATGACCTATTTGAAAGCTATTGAAGCTGGCGTCGATATCATTGACTGTGCTTTGTCGCCTTTTGCCATGGGCTCGTCCCAACCGGCAACTGAAGCAATGGTCGCAGCATTGGAAAATACCCCGCGAGATACCGGCATCAAAAAAGAAACACTGTACCCAATAGCTGATCACTTCCGCGTTGTTAAGAAAAATGTTGCTGAAACGTTCAAACTCAATACTGCCATCGATATCGACACCAAGGTTCTCTCTTTCCAGATCCCCGGCGGTATGCTTTCCAATTTCCTGAACCAACTGAAAGAACAGGGAATGGCTGACAAATATCCGGAAATGTTGGAAGAAATGCCAAAAGTGCGCGCCGACCTTGGCTATCCTCCGCTTGTAACACCCACAAGTCAGATTACTGGTTCCATGGCAGCATTCAATGTGATGTTTGGCCGTTATAAAGTTGTTCCCCGCGAAGTCAAAGATTTGGCCCGCGGCAAATATGGTCGGACTCCAGCTCCGCTTAATCCGGAAGTCGCCGACCTGATCCTGCAGGGTGAGCCGCTCATCACCCACCGCCCGGCCGATGATATTGCACCGCAAATGGAGATGCTAACCAAAGAATTGGCAGAAAAAGGCTATCCAAATGCATCTGTAGAAGATGTCTTAAGTTATGCATTATTCCCGGATGTCGCGTTAAAGTTCTTTGAAGCCAACCGGAAATAAGGAAAATCGCCAAAAACATTTGTTTAGCAAGAGCTGTGGCTTCCCACTATCATATGGGAAGCCACAGCTCTTGCCATTTTGGTTCAAAATTTTGCCCACAGACCCCAAGCAAATCAACCTCGCCCTTATTCTGCCCGCACGTCCACCTTTGTGTCATAAAATGTGCTGCCGTGAGCGCGGTCAGTCAAATTCTGCGACGTCAGAGCATTAATAGTTCGCTTGCCTGGAGCGTCGCGCAACCAAGAAATTCCATCGGCTACCACCACCCCCGACGGAACTTTCTCGCTGATTTTTAGCATGAATGGGACTTCGCCCCGTTCATTCCACACAACAACCTTTTGCCCGTCCATCAACCTTTTTGCCTGGGCATCCGCCGGGTTCATAGAAATCGCCATCGGCCCTTTTTTCGACACCAACTCGGGTTGTTCATTGAAGGAAGAGTTCAACGTATAGATGCTTGGCGCGGTAACCAGATTGAAGGCCCCTGCCCCACCATGAGGAGGAAACCAGTCCGGTAAAGGAGTTGCTTCTTTGGGATTCATAATCTCGATTTTTCCGGAAGGAGTTCGGAACTGCGTCTTATAGTTTTTCGGCAGTGGCAACATCACCGGGTCACCGTTCCGAAGCTTTGTTTGATCCACACCAGACAACCAGCTTCCCGGCTTGGCAAATAATTCATCCAACAGTTCCTCCGCTGTATGTGCAAAAAAAGGATCGTCATAACCCATCGACTGCGCCAACAGGCAAAAAACCTCCCAGTTCGATTTTGCGTCCCCCACCGGTGGAATGCAGTTCTTGACACGTTGCACCCCATAGTGACCATAGGACCTGTATGCATCAACGTGTTCCACCGATGTTGTCGCTGGCAGCACGATATCGGCATACAGCGCCGTATCCGTCATAAAACGCTCGTGAACGACAGTAAAAAGATCTTCTCTGGACAGTCCGCGAATAATGCTATTTTGGTCCGGATAAACCGATGCAGGATTTGATTGATATACGTACAAGCTCATAATTGGCGGATCATTACGTTGATTTAGCGCGTCCCACAACTGGTTGATACCGATCACGCGGGTCGGCGTAGTCATAAAGTCTTCGCGGGTAACGACGCTCATGTTAAAAGCGATCCCTGTGGAAAGATCACCTAATGTCCCTCCACCCGGTTTTGTCATAGCGCCCACCAAGGCCGGCAGGCATGTAATCAGCCGCGCAGTCATTGCCCCATTGCCATATCGGTATAGACCGCTGCCTTGGCGAATGAAGGGAGCTGTAGCTTTTCCATACGCATATGCCAGTTCGGTCAGCACTTCTACCGAAACCCCCGTAATCGCAGTCACTTTGGCGGGAGAGTATCGGGGCAGCACTTCCGTTTCCAGCGGGTCGAATCCCTGCACATGCTTTTGCAAAAACTCTCGGTCAACCATTCCATCCCGCGCCAAAATATGCATCAGCCCAAGAGCCAGTACCCCGTCCGTTCCAGGCCGAATTATTACCGTTCGGTCCGCAATCGCAGCAACGGTATCTGTCAGATGTGTTTCAATAACCCATACCTGAGCACCCTTTTTCTTCGCCTCACGTACGGGATGCAGGAAATGGATGTTTGTCGCTAAGGTATGGGCGCCCCAGATGATTATCAAATCACTCTGTGCTGCTTCGTCGGGATCCGCCTGTAAGGTTGGTCCCATGACGGCTTCCCAACCATACCCTTTAGCTGCAGAGCAAAGAGTCCGTTCCAGTCGCGAAGCACCAAGTTTATAAAACAGCGCATGCCCCGCATTCCGCTGCAGCATTCCCATTGTGCCTGCATAGGATGCCGGGAGTATAGCTTCTCCGCCATACTCTTTGATGATTTCGCGCCAGCGACTGGTGATTCTCTGCACGGCTTCCTCCCAGGAAATCTCCCGGAACTCGCCTGCGCCTTTGGCGCCCGTCCGGAGCAGCGGCTTTGTCAAGCGCAACGGAGAGTGCACAGTTCTTTCATAATGCACCATTTTGGGGCATAAAACTCCGCGAGTGTAAGGATGCGAGGGGTCGCCGCGCACGCCGATCATTTTATCTTCCTCAATTTCAATTAACAAACCGCAAGTATCTGGACAATCAAACGGGCATGCAGAACGTTTCACTACCGTGCTCATGAAACTTCACCAATCCTGTTTTAAATTCTCGATGGCTGTATTATTCCACTGTGAAAATCTTGCCGGGGTTAAGGATTAAGTTCGGATCAAGGGCTTTTTTGATTGCTCGCATCATTTCCAGTTCATCGGGATTCGTGTATTCCTCCATCAGATGCCGCCGCTTATATCCAATACCATGTTCACCGGACAATTTTCCGCCTAATTTATACACCAGTGTATAAATTTCTTTTTGGAATGATTTTAGCGTATTATCCCATACATCATCGGCCAAAGTCCCCTTGAGCACATGGAAGTGAACATTTCCGTCACCAGCATGGCTGGCAATGCGCGAAGCTAACCCATATTTTCCACTGATCTTGGCCGCTTCGTGCATGAGATTGGCAATTTGGTCGACCGGGACCACCATGTCTTCTTTCGACTGGATCAGGCTTTCTTCGCGGGCCGCTTCGAGGAAGCTTTTGCGAGCATGCCAAATTTTGGCCGGATCCGCCACCAAAACTTCCAGGGCGCCATTGGCCATGCACAGTTCATCCAGCAGAACGCTCTTGTCTTCCATGTCTTCTTCGCTTTGCCCTTCCACCTGAATGATAATATAGTTTCCCACATCGCTGTGCGGTTGCTTTGCTTTCAGGAAATGTTCGACACTTTTGATGGTAGCGTTATCCATAAACTCTACGCAGGTCGGCGTAATTCCAGCCTTAATTACTTTCGTCACGATCGCAATGGCCTGATCAATAGTCGGAAAAATTGCGAGCAAATCAATAACATTATGTGGCATGGGTTTCAGCCGCAAAGTAATTTCCGTAATAATTCCGAGAGTCCCCTCTGCCCCCATTACCAGATGATCCAATGAATAGCCGGTCGTCGACTTTTCGAGGCGGCCCCCGAGGTGCACGATTTTCCCTTGTGGCGTCACTACTTCGAATCCATAGACCTGATTACGGGTAGTCCCATATTTGATCGCACGATTGCCGCCGGCATTCGTCGCCACATTGCCGCCAATGACGCAGCTGTCACCGCTGCAAGGATCGCCGGCATAGAAAAGGCCCCTATCTTTAGCTGCTTTTTGAACGTCATCTGTCCGCACACCCGGCTGCACCACCATATACATGGCTTCTTCATTGATCTCCAACACTTGGTTCATGTGTTCGGTGCTAATGACGATGCCGCCGCAGAGAGGCACCGCCGCCGCTGCCAGGCCTGTCCCGCCGCCACGGGCGACCACTGGAACCAACTCCCGATTTGCAAGTTTCATGATTTCTGCGATCTGCCCCACATTGTCCGGAAAAACTACAGCTTCCGGCATATGCTGGTAACGTGGGTCAGTTTCTTCATCGTGCGAATAGGTTTCCATCTTTTCCGGATCCACAGTCACATTTTTTTCGCCGACAATGCTCTGTAATGTTTTTACCAGTTCAGGCGTCAACGGATTATATTTTGTCACAAAAAATCCCCCTTTTTCGCTCTACTCCAAATTTCCAGCAATTTGCGGCCTCTAGGAAACAATACGAACCTATCCAATAAACTCCCGTAAAATAGACGTTAGTGGCACCTGATCATCGGGTGCTTGGCGAAAATGCCGCAGAAATCCCGTCAATCGCCGGGCCTCCAGATATTCGGGATATTCCGGCGTAATTTTCGCCAACAGTGGTTCTGCATACTGGCGCAACACCGACAATTCATAGATCAGCGCCGAATTGAACATCACGTCAGCTTCTTCCTGATACGGGAAAATATTGACTTCCTCGCCGTTTCGTACCGATGCCCAAATTCTCAGTGTCTGCAGCGCATCATGACTTCGATACTGATTGTCCCTTACAATTCGACGAATCAGTCGGGTATCCGTGGTAGGAATTCGGTTGTGCCGATCAATTGCCAATTGAGTTAAAGCGCTGATATAAATCAACAGCTTCTGTGTGCGAGGCACGGACTCCGTCAATTGCGGATTCAAGCCATGAATGCCTTCCACAAGCAATACATGCTCAGGACCAAGTCTCATTTTCTTGCCGGGAAATTCACGTTGACCGGTCTTAAAATTATAGCGCGGCGGTTCCACCGTTTTTCCCGCCATCAGTTGAACAAGATGCTCATTAAACAAAGGCAGGTCCAGAGCCCGGATCGATTCAAAGTCAAAGTTGCCATTCGCATCCCTAGGAGTCTGTTCCCGCTCCAAAAAATAATCGTCCAATGAAATCAGTACAGGAAGAATGCCATGCACTCGCAATTGTATCCCCAACCGTTGGGTAAACGTAGTTTTGCCGGAAGAAGATGGACCTGCAATCAGAACGATTCTAGTCGATAAACGGCGTTCATCGACTAGGTCGGCAATCGCTGCCACTTTCTTTTCGTGTAAAGCTTCGGCCACCCGCAAAATTTCAAGAAACCCACCGGATGAAAGTTCTGCATTTAATTCGGCCACCGTAGGGCAACCTAATAGTTCTCCCCAGCGTTCCGCCTCAAAGAAAATTTGAGCCAGTTTAGGATGATCACCAAATACAGGCATAGAATCCGGATTTGATTTATCTGGAAAACGCAGAATGAACCCCGGCGAATAAAACTTCAACTCAAAATGTTTCAGGTACCCGGTCTCGGGAACCATGGGCCCGTAAAAGTAATCCACAACACCATCACAAGTATACAGACTGACCGTATCTCGCTCGATTTGGCGCAACAGGCAAACTTTTTCCGTATTACCAACAGTTTCAAATTGTTGAATAGCTTCGCTCAAAGGCATATTATGACGCACGATAGGCAAATTGTCAGCAATGATGGCCGACATCTCCTGTTGCAGCAATGCTACATCCGTCTTTGTAACCGCCCGGTCAAGCAACCACTCAAAGTAAACGCCATTCCCTAAAGAGTGTTCGACGACGACGTCTTTTCCTGGAAACAAGCGCTGCGCTGCAACAATCAATACAAAAGTAAGACTGCGCTCATAAACTTTCACACCCTGACCGGAGCACAGGTCAAAAAAGTCCACTGCTGCGTCAGTATTCTGCCTGACCTGTAAATCAGTCAGGGCATTGTTCACCCTCGCGGCCACAATCGTCGACGAGTAGCGCTTTTGGTGTTCCCGGGCCATCGTCAATAGCGGCGTTCCTGTAGCATATGCGCTTTGGGTTCCGTCGGCAAAACGAATTACTATTTCCCCGTTCATGCTTTAATCCCCTCTGCATCCCTGATGAAACAAAAGAGACGGACCGCAAACGATCCGTCTCTTTCTGGAAAGCTACGGATTCTACTTTACGGCATCAATGGCTTGTTTCATTTTTCCGGCCATTCCCTTGATTTTCTCTGTCGGCACGGCGCACACTGCTACCCTGACGCCTTTTCCGAGTGCAACAGCAAATATGTTTTCTGCATTCAGCTTTTCGGAGACTGCATCGGGGGCACTTGTCGGAACCGACAGGAAATACCCCGCGCTGTACGGCAACATAGTGAGGCCTGATACCGCCGCTTCCTGGGTGAAAATATCCGCCCGCCGTTTGATAAGCTGATAATATCCCGCCCGTTCCTTTTCCACTTGGGCATAAAGCTCTTTATCGGCGCAGATCATTGCCATCATTCGCATTACGCCACGGTTGATGTTAGACCAGGTTGCACGGCTGCTATACTGGTTGATGTCCTCAAACTCCTTGATCACATCGGCATCAGAGCTCACGCCGATCATCGCACCAACGCGCTGCCCATACATGGTAAAAGATTTTGACAGGCTAAATCCTACAATGAAAAGAAGATTGGCAGGCATTTGACCGAACTTGGAAAAGAATTTGCGGCAAGTGTTTCGCTCACCGGAAAAATCGAGATAAGCAATATCGACTACAACGGTGATTTTCTTCACAGGATTTTTCGCGGCGGTTTTCAAAACATCAATGATTCCGTCCCATTCGGCGTCTGTCACTGTGTATCCGGTAGGATTGTGGGCCGGAGTGTTCAGAATAACCAAGAGATTGTTCTGCTTTGCCAGCAGTGCAGAAATTTTCGACTCGAAAGCTGGCGTGTTGAACTGCATTTTCTCATTGAACAACGGGAAAGTGTCAAGTTTGCGCAGCACTTCTTCACACAGAACTTTATATGGGCCCCAGTACCAGTCCGTAGTCAGCACGGTGTCATGAAGCTCCGTATAGTTCCAGATCGCATGGTGCAATACTCCGGATCCACCTGAGGTGGCAATGGCCCGGGTAAAGGCATCGGGTCGGCTGTCGCCGAACACATGGGTCATTGCTGCGGTCAGATAATCCGGCAAACCCGAAATCGGAGCATAATTAATGACCTCAGTAATCGGTACGCTTCGATAAACCTTCTCTACTGTCGGCAGACAAACGAGTTGCTCGTTGTCATCAAGCAGAGCGCCAATTGTAGCATTGGTTACCTTTTCCTTACCAAACTGGGCTACCGCTTTCACCGCCAACGCATTGGCGCCGAAAATTTTATCGGTGGCCACCTTTCCTATTGAGTGGGACGCTGCGACTGTGTTAGCCATTGTAAACTCCTCCTGTCTTC
>DATMYT010000336.1:0-4212 GCA_035560855.1 Negativicutes bacterium
GAATCAAATAAAGGCGAGTGAACACTCGCTCGAACGGTGAAGATATGACGATTAATTTTTTGCATCGTAAAGAAAGTGTGATACTAACAGCTATCGAAATAATTGACGAGTTGGGCATTCAAGGCTTGTCAACGCGAGAGATTGCGAAGCGGCAAGGGATTTCAGAGGGGACGCTCTTCCGGCATTTCAAGTCGAAGAATGAGATCGTAATTGCTGTTTTGGACTATTTTTCCAAATATGACGCGGATATATTTGACTCAGTAACGTTGAAAAGATTGAAATCAAAAGAAGCGATCATCTTTTTAGTTGATTCTCATGTATCATACTATGAAAATTATCCAGCCATTACTGCAGTGACCCAACTATACGGTGTGTTATCAGCTGAACCTGATTTCACAGAGAAGATAAAGAGTATTTTTTTTGGGCGCATGAACTTTCTTAAAGAGGTAATTGAGGGAGGGCAGAGAGCCGGTGAAATAAAACAGGATATTGATAGCGATATAGTGGCGCATATCATAGACGGTACTTTCAGAAGCATATGTCTAACGTGGCGAATGAATGGGCGCACTTTTCCTTTGCGGGAGAAAATGCTTTCGGCGATTAATGTCTTGTTGGAGGCGTTTTGCCAATAACAAAATAACGAACGGGAGGATAAAAATGAAAAAAGTACTAATTGTGGATGACATGGTTTTTATGCGGTTTGCGCTAAAGGGAATGCTGACGAAGAATGGATTCGAGGTCGTGGGAGAGGCGGAAAACGGTGCTCTCGGTGTAGAAAAATACAAAGAATATTCGCCTGATATTGTGACAATGGATATCACTATGCCGGTGATGACTGGACTTGAGGCGCTGCAAGAAATCATAAAATATGATCCTCGGGCTCGGATTGTAATGGTTTCTGCAATGGGACAGGAACGCTTTGTAAAAGAAGCGATTTTGTATGGGGCGAAATACTTTATTGTGAAGCCGTTTAAAGAAGAGCAGGTATTGGAGACGATTAACAAAGTTGCTGCTTTATAGAAGAGCAGATTGAAGGGGTCGATAGTGATGTCTGACCACAATGTACTGGAACCCATGCTTGATTTGTATTTGTTTGAAACTACTCAGTTAGTTGAGCAGTTGGAGCAAAACATAATATGCAGTGAAAAATCGGGCGGTTATAGTACTTCCCAGATTGATGAAATTTTCCGAGTGATGCATTCTATCAAAGGGTCATCGGCAATGATGATGTTTGATAACATTGCTACCTTGGCTCATTCCATCGAAGATGTCTTTTACTATTTGCGCGAGGCAAAACCGGCAAACATTGATTGCTCACAACTAACAGACCTGATTTTGGCAGGTGTCGATTTTATCAAAAACGAGTTGGAGAAGATCAGAAATCTTAACAATGCGGATGGCGATGCATTGCTATTAATTGACGCTATAAAAAGTTTGCTGGAAAATTTAAAAAAATCCAACCCCAATACTGTGGATGGCGAGCCTGCAAAAGGCGCTTCTGCTAAGAAACAGCAGTACTATATCAGCCAGGATAAGAGCAAAGGCCTATTTAACAAACATTTTTTTATGGCCACGATATTCTTTGAAGATCATTGTGAAATGGAAAATATCCGGGCCTATACAATTATTCCGGGTCTGCAGGAAATTGCCGAAGATATTTCCTACATTCCGGAAAACATTATGGAAGACGATTCTACAGCTGAAATTATCCAACGAGAAGGATTCAAGCTGTTTTTTGCCACCGAACGAACACATAATGAAATCCACGAATATCTTGGGAAAACCATTTTTCTGAAAAAACTGGAGTTGGCACAAAGTGATGAGGCTGCTCCCGCCAAACAGATTCTGCGTCCCAGGCAGATTTTGCTTGAAGATGCGCCTGTAATCATCCCGCAGCCTGTGGAAAAGTGTGCGGTCGAAAAAGATGTCGAGGTCGTTGCCGCTAGCAACCCCAGTATGATTAATGTCAATGTGGTCAAGCTGGACAAACTTATGGACCTGGTCGGTGAATTGGTGATATCCGAGGCCATGGTAACGCAGAACCCCGAACTGAAAGGCCTCGTGCTCGATAATTTTACGAAGGCGGCTCGTCAACTGGAAAAAATCACTGGTGAATTGCAAGATATGGTCATGTCGATTCGAATGGTTCCATTGACAACGACATTTCATAAGATGCACCGGATTGTTCGGGATATGTGCAAAAAACTCGGCAAGGAAGTTCAGTTGGAGTTGATCGGTGAAACCACGGAAGTGGACAAAAACATTATTGAGCATATTTCGGATCCCTTGATGCATTTGATTCGAAATTCTCTCGACCACGGTCTGGAAGCGAGTGAAGAAAGAATAGCAGCAGGAAAACCCGCTGTCGGTAAAATAACTCTGGAAGCAAAGAATGCCGGCAATGATGTTGTTATTCTGATCAAAGATGACGGACGAGGGATGAACAAGAGTAAGATTCTTGAGCGAGCCCGGCAAAAAGGGCTTTTGCTTAAACCTGAAACCGAGTTGACCGATAAAGAAGTTTTTTCCTTCATCTTTGCTCCCGGATTTTCGACCAACGATCAAGTGACAGAGTTTTCGGGCAGAGGCGTGGGAATGGATATAGTATCCAGAAATATCAATAGTATCGGCGGCATCGTATTGATTGAGAGCACTCCCGGCAAAGGGACGATCATTTCTCTGAAAATTCCTTTGACATTGGCGATTGTCGATGGAATGACGATTGGAGTGGGGAATGCCCGATATACCATTCCGATTACATCGATAAAAGAATCGTTCAGACCTCGCGAAAAAGAGATCATAGTCGATTCCGACGGGAACGAAATGATTATGGTACGGGGGCAATGTTATCCAATACTGCGTATTCACAGCATATTTGCAGTTAAAACCGACGTTACCAACTATACAGACGGGATTATTATCATGGTGGAAAACGAAAGTAAAATTCTTTGCCTCTTCGCGGATGAACTTATCGGCGAACAACAAGTGGTTGTAAAAGCGCTGCCGCCTTACATCAAAAATATCCGGCAAGTGGAAGGCTTGGCGGGTTGCACTCTTCTGGGCGATGGCAGTATCAGTCTGATACTGGATATCGGTGGATTGATGCACAGATGCTACGCGTAAAGTGAGCAGCGACGTTAAATTAATTATAACAATATAAGGAGGAAGACCGATGAATTGGTTCCAGAATCTCAAAATTGCCAAAAAGCTTATTGTTGCGTTTCTCGGTGTGGCGGTGATTACAGGTATCGTTGGTGCGGTGGGTATTATTGGCCTGTATAACTTAGCACAGGAAGATACCCTGTTGTATGAGTTCTATACTGTGCCGATGGAACAAATGGGCAATGTAACTGAGGCGTATCAAAAAAGTCGCGTCGATTTTAGAGAGGCGCTTCTCAATAAAGACCCGAGAATCCAAGAGGAAAATTTCAAAAAATTTGACGATCAGATCAAGAGAATGAGAAGCGAAAGCAGCAAGCTCACGAAGACCTTGGTCAGTGAAGAGGGACATAAACTTCAGAAAACACTTGAAACTACGATCGATGGATATGACATTTATGCCAAAAAGCTTTTTGCAATGGTTCGGGCCGGCCAAGTTGAGCAAGTGAATCAATTGATGCAAACCGAAGGATACAAGATCGCCGAGATTATGGGATCGACGCTGGGGACGATGGGCGATATGAAAATCGAATTGGCGAAACAGAAAGCCGCAAGCAATAAACAAACCGCGAACATGGCCATCATCATAATGGCGGCGTTTATCGTCGTTGGGGTATCGCTGGCCATGGTGCTCGGTGTTTATATCGCAAAGGTGATCTCCAAACCAATTCGGGCTATTGTTGAGGCAGCGGGCAAAATTGCCGCCGGTGATTTAGATGTCAATGTAGATATAAAGACACGCGATGAAATCGGAGCATTGGCCGGGGCTTTCAATGTAATGTCGGATAATATGAACAAGGCGTTGTTTAATATCAACGAAGCGGCTGAACAAGTGACCGCGGGAACTCAGCAGATCGCTGCATCTGGCGAAGCTTTGTCGCAGGGCTCTACTGAGCAGGCTAGCGCGATTGAGGAGATTACGGCCTCGATGGAGCAAGTGGCCGTCCAAACGAAGGCAAATGCAGTGAACGCCAATCAGGCGAACGAGCTGGCGATCACTGCGAAAGACAACGCGGTCCAAGGCAACCGCCAAATGCAGGAAATGGTCAAAGC
>DATMYT010000337.1:0-3650 GCA_035560855.1 Negativicutes bacterium
GATTTTTGATTAGTCTTCCTGGCCCTCGTAGCGCCTCAGTGATTTTCCCTATCTTTATCCGCCTGCTTCAACGCATTATGCAACGCGCCTAGACCGCCAACAACATGATCTGGCTTGATCAGCGCCGACGAAACATCTGACTCTTTCGCCTCGCCGGACAATACAAGAACTGATGTCACGCCGGCATTATAACCCATTACAATATCCGTGCTCAAACGGTCGCCTACCATGGCGACCTGATCACGTTGCATCGGTTTCTTGCGAAACATGGCGTCGATGATTTCCCTGTTGGGCTTGCCAATCACCTTTGGTGTCACGCCGGTAGAAGCCGTGATGAGCGCTGTCATTGCCCCACAATCGGGAATATAACCAGTTTCTGTCGGACAGTTTATGTCAGGATGTGTCGCAATGAAGGGCACTCCGGCGCGAATCAAATCACAGGCCCGTACTAATTTTGCATAAGTCAATGTCATGTCAAATCCGAGCACCACATAATCTGGGTCCTCGTCCGTCAGCACAAATTCATGCGATGTGAATTCCGTCTCCAGCTCCGGCGTCCCCAGTAAATATACTTTGGCAGCTGGTTTTAAATCAACCAGATAGAGTACTGTCGCTTCCCCGGCTGTTAGAATTTCATCAGATGTAGCAGGCCAGCCGAGTTTTGTCAATTTTTGCGCATAGTACTGAGCGTTGCGGGACGAGTTATTGGTCAAAAACAAATGATCCCGCCCTGTCTCGCCGAGATAGTGCAAAAAATCGAGGGAACCGGGCAACAGCCGATTCCCCAAATATACCGTACCATCCATGTCCAGCAAAAATAATCGAATATCAGCTAATGACTTCATTTGGGAAATGCCATCACATGACCGAAACTCAGGAGAACTTCCTCTCCGTCAACATATTCGTCAAAACTCGAACCACGGTCAATTACTCGTAGTACTGTGTCACCTAGAGCAATCCGCCAGTCTGTAGAATCTCCCAGATAAATTTTGTGCAATAGTTTTCCGCGCAAATTCCCCTCTGTCTTCGACATCGTAATATGCTCCGGTCGAATAGCCACCCGCGCCGGTCCGGTAAATGAAACATCAGCCGGCAGAGAACACCCAAATTGTTTGAAATGAATGACGCCGGGCTCCGCTTCCCCTTCCAGGAAATTGACCAACCCAATAAAGTCCGCTACTGTCGGATTCGCCGGATTTTCATAAATCCGTGTCGGGACATCCACCTGCTGGATGACGCCTTTGTACATGACGATGATCCGATCCGACATCGCCATCGCTTCCGCTTGGTCATGGGTTACATAAACAACGGTAACTCCCAGTTTTCTCTGGAGTTCCTTGATTTCAAACCGCATGCTTTCCCGCAATTTCGCATCCAGATTGGAAAGTGGTTCATCCAAGAGCAGCAAGCCCGGCTCAGCGACAAGGGCCCGCGCCAATGCTACACGTTGCTGTTGCCCTCCAGACAATTGGTTAGGGAATCGAGCCGCATATTCTTCCAAGTGCACGAGAGCCAACGCTTTTGTCGTACGCTCCTTCAACTGCTCACTTGACACTTTCTGGATTTTCAAAGGATAGGCCACATTATCGAATACATTCATATGCGGCCATACTGCGTAGGACTGAAAGACCATTCCAATATGCCGTTTTTCCGGCGGTACAAAAATACCATCACCGGCTTTGCTCACAACCTGATCGCCAATCGAAATTTCGCCTTCTGTGGCTTTTTCAAAGCCGGCGATCATGCGGAGCATCGTGGTCTTGCCACACCCGGATGGACCCAAAATTGACACGAATTCTCCATCCCGGATGAGCGCATCAAATTTGTCCACGGCATACACGTTACCGAATTTTTTGGTCACGGAACTGATTTTTACATCTGCCACAATTCCTGGCTCCTTTCAGGTCAAATGCCGATTTGGCCGCGCGAGACTTTGCGTAACGCAAGGTTTCCGACCAGAACGATCAAGAGAATAATAACAGCCAGCACCGATGCGTCCTGTGGATCGGCATAGGTCTGGAGTTCATATAGTAAAACTCCGATAGTTTTAGTCTGGGAACCATAGAGAATAATGGATATCGTCAATTCATAAAAAGATGGCATGAATACCAAAAACCAGCCGGCCACAATAGATGGACGAATAAGTGGCCACATAATATCCTTCAGTGACTGCAACCAGCTTGCCCCGGAATTGAGCGCCGCTTCCTCCAAAGAAGGATGGACTTGACTAAGCGAGGCGGAAATCGTCCGTACGGACATGGTCAGGTACTTAACCACATAACCGATGACTAAAATCGTCATGGTCGAATACAAATTCAACCCGAAGGCGCCTGAGAAAGTAATAATCAATGCCAGTGCAATAACAACCCCCGGAGTTGCCCCCCCCAGAGTCGCCAACGCATCTGGGATTTTCCGGCCTTTGACCGTCGTTTTTACCAACAGATATGCGATAAATACTCCGATAATAGAAGCGGTCGTTGCCGCAATGATGGCCAAGACAAAGCTATTCATAAGGGGTTCTGTGTACTGTGTATTCTGCAAAGCGGCTGTCCATGTCGCAAGCGTGAGATTATCCAGTGTAACAGGCCGTGACATCGATTTCATCAATGAAGTCACCAGCACGGACCCGACCGGAAGAAACACCGAAATAGCGCCGTAGCCAAGCACGATGGAAAACGCCGGCCACTTCCAGCTGCCCAGTTCCACCAAATTGGGGCGGGTACTTTTCCCGCCGATAGTGACATACTCTTTTTTCCCCAAACCAAACATGGATAGATACAACAGTCCGTTGGCGGCTAGCATCAATGATACTGCCAATGCCGTTGCTTCTTGAATTCCTTTGGTATCTCCCATATATATATACGTAACAATTCGGGTGGTCAACACCTCAATATTGGCCGGCATGCCGATGATGGACGGAGTACCGAAAGCGGACGCAACGCCGATAAAAACGAGTACGCCTCCTGCCAAAATACTGGGATACATCAACGGAATGGTAATATTCCACAAAGTACGTAGAGGCGAAGCTCCAGAAACACGGGAAGCTTCTTCCAGTGTCGGATCCATCTTTTCCATCGCCCGGGAAATTGTGATAAATGCAAATGGCGCGTAAAAAAGAGTCAGACACCATACCATGCCCGCCATCGAATAGATGTTGAACGGGGCTTCGGTCAGATGCAGGCTCTCTACCAAAAATTTATTCACATATCCTACTCGAGGATTCAACAGCTGAATCCATGCGATAGCGCCAACATAGGGAGGAATCATATACGTGGCTACAAACAAAGTCCGAAAAAAGCCTTTTCCCGGCAAATCCGTCCGACCGATCATCCATGCCAGCGGAAATGAAATAATCACCGCCAGAACGGTGGAATACAAAGACACTTGAAGCGTGTTGCTCAAGGCATTCCAGTTGACCATTTTGCTGTACACGGTCTGGTAATGCGTTATATCAAAAGTTCCGTTGATGATAAAACTCTTGAAGACCAGATAAAGCATTGGCAATACAACAAATAGAACCAAAGCAGCAACTGCCGAAAAAATGACCAGCCATTTTGTGTCCCACTGAGGAAGCCATTTTTTGTCCACGATAAACCCCCTGTTTAACCGACATTACAGAAGGTGGGGAAGAATACTCCCCACCTCTACGT
>DATMYT010000338.1:0-3118 GCA_035560855.1 Negativicutes bacterium
CCGGTTTGCTTAAATGGATTTATTTTTTCTACTACGCCATTATATTTAAAAAGTGAACCTGTATTTTTGAACCAAAATGTTATATTTGCATTCACGCATTGTTTGCGGATATTAAGTACCCAGTCATAATCACATTCGCGAGCTGCCCCACCCGTTTCTCCGCCAACTGTAACATGATCCACGCCATGAAGATAGGGTGTTAAATCTATTGCCCCCAAAAGCGGTGCGCAGGCAATAAAACGCCGCTTTATCGGGTAGGATAAAAACAGCGGCAGCCTGTAATCGGCCAATTCCTGATTTTCAACGGTGCAGCCAATATTCACATTGTCATACCCTGTGCCCCAATCGGATGGAAGTGATACGAGGAAACGGTCAATTCGCTTTGTCAAAATCAAAAATTCTATATCTGTTCTTTCCTTGATGATCAACCAAACTTCTTTACGCCATTCATCCGCTTCGGGAAGAAAAAAATCAGTCGCAAAACAGGTTGCAAGAATTTTGTTTCCTTTAATATTGTATTCACCTTTTGAATTCTTTCTTATAGGCCAATCGAATTTATCTGTTTTTTGTATGGTGTTTTGACCGTAGCGTTTCGCATGTGGTCCGTAAAAATAACAATTTGTGCAGCCATCACTTATTTTGTAACAACCTGTCCAAGGTTCCCAGTTCATAAGTCTCCTCCATATTTGGTTGGCTTTTGGGGGCAGGTCACCAGAAGAGTGCCTTCTGGGCTTGTCCCTTGGGTAAACATAATGCGAAGATCAGCTCCTAGCACAGAATATTCATAACTAGCTGTCTACTTATCTGATTTCGCGCTGAACTTCAATAAATTTCAGCATCGAATCAATCATACTGTCCGCATGCGATATAGTACCATTGACACATGCCAGTCCAAGCACGATCGCCTGGTGAATATCCTGTGCATCCACTTTGGAAAACGAAACATTGAACTTGTTTTTGCTTTACTAATTAGGGCTTGCTGATTTTTTAAATTTATATGGTCTTATATGGTCGCGCGGAGATTTTCCTATTTCAACAGCGAGCGGCACCAGGCAATGTCTTCCCGGGAAACACAGGCAAAAATTCGCAGGTTCAGAATATAGAACAGAATTGTCAGGGCAATCTGCGCCAGGAATGAAAAAGGTTCGGGGAACACCGGGAGCAATCGGCTCATAAGATTTGGAAGCTGAGCGGATGCAATCATACACAGTACTGCCTTGATAATATCGAACAATCGGATTTTTAGATCGGAAATATGCACCAATTTGTGGAGGCTCAATGTAAAATTCAGAATTTTGGAGCAATAAACCGTGATGAGATAGCCGGTAATGGCAAACTTGGGTAAAAGCAGGTAAAGCAGTACAACACTGACCAGAGAAGTGATCAGGTTATATTTCATCGTGCTCATGTGCCTGCCCAGGCCTCTGACCATCATATCGGTGATCATGTCCAAGTAAAAGAATGGGGCCAGAACGGCCAGACGACGGATGAAGTATGCGGCATCGGTACTTTGATAGATCAGCATCCCCAATTCGTGACTAAACCGCAGAAAGATCCACATCATACAGACTGAAAACAAAATCCCAATTCGATATACGCGCCGGATGATATAACTTAGATGCCTAAGGTTGGCCGCAGCCTGGCTTTCCGTCAGTTCGGGAATTACAAGGTCCAGCGCTGTGCTGAGCAGGAGGGCGGGAAAAAGGATCAGCGGCATTGCCATGCCCCGGATGATTCCGAACGTGGCAAGAGCTCCGCTTCCGGAGGCACCGCCCTTTTTCAGACCGTAGGGGATCAGCAGCTGCTCGATTGTGCGGATACTGGATGTAACATAGGAACTCAAAGCGGTTGGCGCGGCAATATGAAGCAATCGGCGAAAGAGATAGGAAGTGGGAGCACTGTTTTTCTGGCTCTGGTTTTTGATGGATTTGCGGTAAAGCACAAACTGTATGAAGCAGGAACCCAATTTACCAAGCACACAACCCCAAGCTGCGGCAGCGCAGGAGTATGCAACCCCCATGGGCAGACATATGCGGAGAAGCGCGACGCTGGCGGTGATCTCCAGCACCTGCTCGATCAATTGTGCTGCGGCGATATCTGCCGCTTTGCGCACGCCGATGAAATAACCGCTGAAGACCCCGGACAGTGAAATCAGAGGAAGACTGAAGGAAAAGACGCGAAGCGGCAGGATGACCCTGGCATCATTGAGCCAGACCGTCCCAATCCAATTTGACCCCAGATTCACCAGAATCGTTGCGGCAATGCTAAAAGCTGCGGCACAGGCGAGGCACAAGCGTACCGCCTGAATGGCGCCGTTCGGTCGGCGGGCACCCAGCTCCTCGGCCACCAGCCGGGTAGCTGTGAACCGCATCCCGGAGGAGGCAAACGTTGCGGCCAGAAAATAGACCGATAAAGTCAGCTGGAGGAGTCCCAGCCCCTCCGACCCCAGATTCCTGGCGAGATATGCCTGGAAGGAAAGGGCGACGGTCTGCAATATGACGGAAACGCCGCAAAGGAGTATAAAGTTCAGAAACAGAGCTTTTACTTTTCTCAAATCAGCACCGCTTTGCCTTTTAATAATCTAGACTATGGACAAAGCGAACGGATTATTCGATGACATTTTCGGCGGCCTTTTTTACATTGTCTTGACAAAGGCTACGCAATATACCAATTTTTCCAAAGCCCCGCATCTCCTGCATATTTGTTTTGTATTCTTGGCGTTATCCTTTTGCAGTATAAACATTTTGTGCAGTTAAAATCGGGCCAAAATCGGAAGATCATATCAATACTGCGCAACTCATGTTTCGCCGAATTGCCAAGTATTATCATTAACAAGTAATACAGTCTGTGCGTTAAATTGTAATTTTTATGCGGTTATTAGGACTTGGCGCAGTCAAAGACAATTCAAATTTAGTGAATGGGCTATATGCCATACTTTTTATTCACTTTATAAGTAAGATAAACTGAAACAAGGGTCAAAATTACACAAATATCTCGAGAGATATCTAACCACCTGAAAGTGGTTCCAATCCCAAGTATTAAGAGAGCCAAGGCCATATCTCGTTGGTAGGCTAAGCGCCAAGTCGCTTTTTTACATTTTTTTGGAACGATATAGGGA
>DATMYT010000339.1:0-5900 GCA_035560855.1 Negativicutes bacterium
GCGCCGGACGGTTTGGCGATTTTGGCTCCGCCTTTTTTCTGACACTGACCAATCCGCTGACCATTTTATCGTTCACGGCGGTCTTCGCCGGGTTTGGCGTCGGAGATACGCCAGGAAATTATGGTTTAGCAGGGATAATGGTCGGCGGCGTCTTCAGCGGCTCATTGCTATGGTGGGTAATGTTGTCCGGGGCAGTCGGCTTGTTTCGCAAGCAGTTTGACCAACAGAAGCTTACTATCGTGAACAGGATATCCGGTGCGATTATTTGTTTATTTGGCGTCGTCAGTCTGGCGACCCTGTTATAACTAGACAGTTCGCTTCTATACTCCGGCATAGGCGTTAAAACCGCCATCAACCGGGACTACAATGCCGGTAACAAAGCCGGAAGCTTTTTCATCAGCCAGCCAGAGCAATGTACCGATCAGATCCTGCGGATCACCGAATCGATTCATCGGCGTATGCGTGATGATTTTGTTCGCCCGTGGCGTCAACGATCCATCCGGATTCGTCAACAAGGTTCGGTTTTGCTCAGTCAGGAAAAAACCTGGAGCAATGGCGTTCACGCGAATACCGGTACTGGCCAGATGCACTGACAACCACTCGGTAAAGTTGCTGACGGCTGCTTTCGCCGCGCTATAGGCTGCAACTTTAGTCAGCGGATGATAAGCGCTCATTGAGGAAATATTGATAATGGTCGTACCGGGACGATTAATCATCTGCAGCGCAAATACCTGCGTTGGAATGAATGTGCCCATAAAATTCAGTTGAAAAACCGAATTGAAGCCCTCCACTTTGAGATCGAAAAAAGTGCCTTGCAGCGGATTTTCCACACCCGGTTGAAAAACCTCTTTGACCGAAGTGGCTGTCGGATGATTGCCGCCTGCCGCATTGATCAAAATATCGCATGGTCCCAATTTTTCCTTGATAATGGCTGCAGCTTTTTCCACAGCGACTTTATCCAGTACATCGCAGGGAACGGCAATCGCCTCGCCGCCTTCTGCGCGAATTGCAGCTACAACCGCTTGGGCTTTTTCCGCCGTTCGGTTCATAATCGCCACTTTTGCCCCAGCCCTTGCCAGTCCTTTGGCAAACGCGCTGCCCAGCACTCCCGCTCCGCCGGTAACCACCGCAACTTTATTCTGCAATACCTTCTCCATAATTCACTCGCTCCTCCCTTGTTTCACATTGCCATTTTTTCTACTGTTATGATTATACTCCAATTCCAACTGCATGATAATCTTGGCAGCTTCGGCCGTATCTGCCTCGGCTCCATCCGGTTCCAGAAGGTACTTATCCAACCGATTCCGCATCACTTCAAACTGCCGCAACGTGTTGGCAAAACCGCGGCTGTAGAGATTTTTGCGAAAGATAAAGTTCACAAAATAATTTTCGATCAGCCAGTGCACCGACCTGCCGGCTTCGGATGCACCAGTCGCTGTCGCAGCGTCAATCCGATCATAATTGGTCCCAAAAAAATGGCCGATGTCCCTGCCTATGGTTCCCGAATCGCTCAGGCGTTCCAGTCGCGCCAGGGATTGCTTCACCATTGCCAACCTATCAGTCAGCGGTAACTGCCTCGTTTGCAGAACATCGATCAAATGCCCTTCAATTTCAAAATAATAGCGCAGAGCACTATTCTCTTGTTGTTGGGAAGGATACACATACGTAACAAAGTCCAGCGGCGTCATAGCTATCGGAGAATTTTCACTTCGAACAATCCGCAGGGGTTCTTCGCGTGACGCCAGTTGTAGCGCCGCCGGGCAACTGAAGCTCAGGGACAGCTCAATTCCTCGTTCCGTATCCATTGGATAGCGTGGAAACCATTGGCAAACGGTATCGAGATGCTCATGCCCCGCCAGTTGCTGCAATCGGCACAAATTTTCCGCCGTCAGGAACCAACAGCCGCCCGCCGGCCGTTTGGCAATTTGAGCGTATTCTCCATAGTCTGCTTCCGCCAAGGGAATAAATGCCTGCAGAAACTCCGCTTCCCGCCCCGCCGATAAAAACAGTTCTTTGTTCCGTCGATATCCTTGTTCGTCTACCGTCACCAGCCAGTTGTTTTGACAACAGGCGCCACATTGACGACAGACAAAGTCTTTGACAATATCCAAATAAATAACCATCACATTTCCTTATGCCAAATGCTCTTCATTCCATTTTTTCCACCAGGGGATCAACTCGTCCACCGGCATCGGCCTGGCAAAAAAATACCCCTGTACTTCATCACAATTATGCTCCTCTAGCGCGGCCAGCTCCTCCTTTGTCTCCACCCCTTCGGCGATAACCTGCAGATTGAGATTATTCCCAAGCCGGATAATCGTGTCAACGATCGCCATGTTGATTTTGGAAGCAAGCATGACCCGAATAAACGATTGGTCAATTTTTAGTTTGTCAATTGGAAATCGGCTGATATATCCGAGACTGGAATACCCTGTGCCAAAATCATCAATTGATAATTTGCAGCCGATTGCCTTTAACTTATGCATAATATCCAGCGTGATCGGCATATTTTTCATCATGACGCCTTCCGTAACTTCGATTTCCAGAAACGAATCCAATTCGCAGTCCTTCACGTTACGCGCAATTTTTTCGAGAAAATCCGACTGATAGAATTGAATAGCAGAAATATTGACGGCTAAAGTAATGGGCGGCATGCCCATTGCACTCCATTCCCGCCATTGACTGGAGGCTTTAGCCAATATCCAGTCCCCGATCGGCACGATCAAGCCGCTCTCTTCCGCCACCGGAATAAATTTCCCGGGAGGAATCAATCCTTCCTCCGGTTGCTGCCAACGGATCAAGGCTTCCAACCCAACCACACGGCGGGTTCGGATGTCAATCTGGGGTTGATAGTGCAAGACAAATTCTTTGCGTTCCAATGCTTTGCGCAAATTAGTCTCGATATGCAAGCGGTCAGACACAATGCGATTTAAATCGGTCGTAAAGAAATGGTATTGGTTTCGGCCGGCTTCTTTGGCGAAGTTCATTGCGATATCTGCATTTTTGAGCAAAGTTTCCCGATCCGTTCCATCATTGGGATATACACTGATGCCAATGCTTGCCGTAAGGTTAAAATCCATATCGCCTACGTTTATGGGCATTCGAACGATATTGGATATTTTCTCAACAATCGGAACAACTGAGCCAATATCTTCAATATTGGGGAATACGATGACAAATTCGTCGCCGCCGGTCCTGCTCAAGGTATCTTCTTCCCGCACACAGTTTTGAAGGCGTTGCGCCATGTGCCGTAGCAGCACGTCGCCGATTCCCTGCCCCAGTGAATCATTGACCACCTTGAAGCGATCTACATCAATCGAAAAAACCACAACATGCCGTTCACTGCGGTTAGCCCGAGCAATAGCCATATTGAGACGGTCCGCCAACAATGTCCGGTTGGGCAACCCCGTCAGTGAATCATGATGGACCAGATAGTGAATTCGCTCTTCAGCAGCCCTGCGATCGCTGTGGTCCGTAAACGTTGCAATATAATGGGTTGCAACATTTTTTTCATTTCGCATTCTACTGACAGTCAGTCCTTGCAGAAAGTCCATCCCATCTTTGCGACGAGTCCAGATCTCCCCCTGCCAATATCCGGTCTCGTTCAACGACCCTAATAGTTCTTTATAAAAAGAATGGTCATGCCGTTCAGATTTCAACAGCCCGGGGGAAAGACCGACAACTTCTTCCGGCGCATATCCGGTCAGACGGGTAAAGGCTTCATTAACCGTGAGAATCTTTGCTCCGGCATCCGTTATCATCATCGCTTCGCCACTGCTGCGAAACATCTCATCCCAGATTTGCAGCTGCGCCTCGACTTTTTTCCGTTGGTAATAGTTCCCTAGTTGGATTCCGACACTATCAAATAATTCGATCATCCCAGTATCCGGGGACTGGATTCTATGGCTTAGAAAGTCAACTACTCCGACCACTGCGTCGCCGACCCTAATAGGAAAACCAAAGGCCGCATGCAAACCGACTTTTTTGGCATCATCGCGTCGCAAAAAAGCAGGATTTTCGGTGACATCTTCCACCCAAGTCGGCCTGCCCCTCTCCCATATGACGCCCGGCACTCCGAAGCCTTTGTCAAAAGTCATTTTTTTACTGCGTTCTTCAAACCAGGAATCTTGCTCCGGATTCTGTTGCCAGCAAGAATTCCACACCAGCACATTCTTCATGGCGTCAAGCATCCAGACCTCGCCGAAGTCCCACCCGAAACGCTCGCAAACAATCCGCATAAATATTGTGGCAGCTTCAGCAAAAGAGTCGCTTTCGCCAATAATTCGCGCTACATCTTGATGTAGACTCAAGCGAAATTGCGCCTGTTTTTGCTCTGTTATATCCTGCCCGAAGCTCAAGATTCCGGTTATCTTCCCATCAGAAGCCCGTAGCAGATGATTGCTCCACAAGATTCTCAGCCGAGCTCCCTGACAGGTTATGACATCCACGTCTCCGACTTGGGAAACGGGGTCAAGCTTTCCCGTCATCATGGCTTGATACCTGGCGCGAACTGCTGGACGTTCTTCCGACGGAACAGCAAATTCAATCCAGTTTTCCCCCGACAAGACCCCTGCTGAATTACAAAATAGCGATGCCGTTTTGTCATTGGCATACGTAACTCGCCCGGCACTGTCCAAGGCAACGATAAACAGACTGTCATCATTCCACAATTGGCTCATGTATCCCTGTATCATAGTCGATTCCATGTCGTTTTCCTGCCCCCGCATTACGATTCCGGCTTTACCGGCGCTTTATCGATTGCCCACTCGTCGATCAATTCACCGCTTTGGGTAAAAGCCTTTACTTGCAGCTTTCCACCATTTACCGAAACCACCAGATAGGTTGGTTCTTCTACCGGATTATAAAAAAACGCATTCCACTCCTTGGCGGAAACATTCGTGTAGGTTTTCGTGCCGCTGCGTCCGGTTGCCGCATAAATCGTTCCCCGGTAAGGTGCTTCTATTACTTCCCCATTATATAGAGGAAATGTACGGGCAACAACATGATCATGAGCCGTAAGAACCAAATCCACATTATATTGGTCAAAAATCGGTGCAAAAGCCTGGCGGATGTTTTCATTTACGCCATTGGGTTTATTCCCATAAAGAGGTCGATGGATAAATGCCAATTTCCACTTTTTCTGTGTAGCTGCCAAATCAGCCGCCAACCATTCCCGTTGACGCCCCAGCATGTCAGGGGTGAAGTTGCGTTGCTCCCCCTCCTGGCTATCGAGCATGACAAAATGAACATCGCCGTAATCAAAGGAATACACTTGCCGTTTCAGTCCTGCCGGGCCATTATCAGGCAGCATAAATTGCGCCAAAAAAAACTCCGGCCGGGAAAAAACTCGTTCGGGCGTATAGTTCTCGTGATTCCCGGTCACCGGCATGATCCGAAGATTTTCTACCACCCCGCTAGCTGCAGCGAACCAAGCTTCCCATTCCATATAGTCCTGTCCAACATCGACCAAGTCGCCTACATTGGTAAAAAAAACAGCGTCTGAATTTGCCCGGTACGCCCGATGCAGCGTGGTGCGCCAGACTCCATAATCAACGCTTTGTGAATCGCCGAAGACGAGAAATTTGAAAGAATCGGCCGTCAAAGGCTCTGTAGCGAAGCTGAAGTCTCCGCTCCATGTTTTTCCGTCCCCCACCTGATAGCGATAACGTTTCCCCGGCATCAATCCATTCAATGTAGCAGAATGAATGTTCATATTTCCCGTAGGCGTCTCCAGCAAGCCGGTAGAGGCCGTTACTATCAAAATTGGCGGCAAGGGCAACGTATCATTCGCGATTTCATAAAATCGCACCTGCCCAGCAGTTACGGTTGTATCGGTTCTCCAGGTAATCGTCTGTGTCGTCCGCGGATCTTTTGTCCAGGTCAGCGTAATATGATCCGGT
>DATMYT010000340.1:0-2768 GCA_035560855.1 Negativicutes bacterium
TTATTTATCCAGCGCCTCTGCCATATTGCGCATCATTGAAATATCTTCAAAACTGAGATCAATCTCTGTAGCACGGACATTCTTCCGAACCTGATCAGGGGTCGTGGAGCCGCTAAGCAACACCACCTTTTCGTCTTGTGCCAAAATCCACGCCATAACCAGATCAGCCACTGCACAACCATACTTGGCGCAAAGAGGCTCCAACGCATCCAAAAAGTCAAATACGCGCGGCAAATTTTCTTGCCGAAACCACTTTTTCGAGATTTGTGCACCAACAGGTTTATAATCGCGCGGGAGCGCACCGCTCAACAGACCCATCTCCAAGGGGGAATACGCCTGCAACACAATACCGTTCTTTTTGCAGAGTGGCAATAACTCCTTTTCCACATCTCGATCCAGAATGCTGTATTTCGCCTGTACAACGTCCAAATCACCGTATTTCAGATACTCCTCCACCTGTTCTGGGGTCACGTTTGCCGCGCCTATAGCGCGAATCCTGCCACTGGCTTTCAACTTTGAAAGCAGCTCCATTGTCTCCCCAATAGGGGTATTATACGGCTCCACCGCCTGCCAATGCGACATGTAGACGTCGATATAATCTGTACCTAGGCGCTCTAAACTCTTGTCAATCTCGCTGAGAATAGACTCTTTGGATAAATTCTTGTATAACTGTACATTGCCGACCTTGTTGAATAGCGCACCAACACGATCCCATACAATTCCAAATTTAGTGACGATACAAATGTCTTCGCGCCTCATCTTTTTCAAGGCCCTGCCAACGATTACTTCGCTGTTACCAAAGTTATAGCCGGGGGCGGTGTCAATCATATTAACACCTACGGATGGGCAAGCACAAATAGTATCAATGCTCATGGCTTCTGCTTGTGCCTGTTCTTCGTGATTCTGACCCCAGGCAGGCCCTCCGCCGATTGCCCAGGTACCGAGGCACATTCTAGAAATCGGCTTGTTAAGCGTTCCTATCTTAATTGTTTTCACGGTTGACCCTCCATTTCAAATAATCCTTGTAGCGCGCATCTGCCTGTTCTCGGCTTTGGACGCCCTCGGTAGCACCAATAGCCTCAACCGAAATTGAGGCTATTGCGTTAGCAAATTCACCGCATTCCTGCAACGTCTTTTCCTCTAGAAGTCCACAGATGAAAGCGGCAGCAAAGTTATCGCCGGCACCTGTGGTATCAATGCAATTGACGTAGGGGTAAGCGCCAACCTGAAAACTGGCATGGCTATTTTTTATAAATGCACCGGTCTTTCCGGTCTTAATAATGACGTTACGCACACCGCAGGCTAAGAATACGTCGGCAATATCTGATACGTTTTCTTTTCCAGTCAGTTCTTGCGCTTCTTCAAAATTGGGGAAAAAATAGTCAACAAAGGAAAGCGCCTCCCGGATATCATCCAGATTTTCGCCGAGTCTACACTTGACGATATCAGCGCAGATCGTCATGCTTCTGGTTTTTGCCCTGCGGAAAATCTGCACCATCGCATCGTTATCCAGAAGTGGATTGTTAAAAATGCTGGCAAACGACAGAATTGTACCCTCGTCTAGCGCTTCAAGATTAATATCGCAAAGTGCAAGTTTCCAAAGACTTCCGTTGCGATTGGTAATAAATGTGCGCTCACCGTCTCTTCCGACAAGACCCACATTAATCGATGTGTTCATGTCTTCTTTAACCGCAATGTAATCTGTGACAATATGGTTTTTAGTACAATGATGCCATACAAAATTCCCGGCCGGGTCGTCGCCGACGCCGCTTACCAGTCGTACACAATGCCCAAGGCGGGTGAGAATGGTTGCCTCATTAATCGCATCACCCCCGACCGTCATTTTAATCTCATCTACCGGGTATGAAACTTTGTGCAAAATATCCTCGGGAATCGGACGCAGTGGCAAATCGACGATTGCGGCACCGATGATGACTACCTCAATGTTATTTTTCAAACCAACCCTCAGCCTTCCCATTGCTGCCAAATAACATAATCTTATTTTCAGCGCGAGCCTGAACAGCATCGCGCACACGGATGTTCAAAGCCTGATACCTCTCGCCTTCTGGAGAGGATTCCACGGCACTCATCGCTGCGTCACACAGTTCAGTGTGAATGTTAATTTTGGTTATGCCAAGGTTAATAGCTTGCCGTATGTCCTCGTCGCTAATGCCAGACGCACCATGAAGCACCAATGGTATGGATACATTTTCACGTACCTTTGACAAAATATCAAAGTTAATTTTAGGCGGCGCGGTATACCTTCCGTGTTGATTACCAATTGCGATAGCCAGCGAATCTACACCCGTGCGTTCAACAAAAACCGCCGCCTCAGAAGGCTCTGTGTACATATAGTGTGCCAGCGTTTCTTCATAATTAGTCTCAGCCCCCACATGCCCAAGCTCACCCTCTATGGGGATGCACATAGGATGGAAGCGCTCTACAACCTGTTTGGTCATGCGGATATTCTCCTCCAGCGGATAGGCAGAGCCGTCTATCATCAAGGAGTTATAACCTATGTCGATTGCGTGACTGACAATCTCATAGCTGCGGCCATGGTCCCAATGTATCGAGCAGGGCAGCGATGTCGTAGTGGCATAGGCACGCATCATGGCCACGAAGCGATTGATGTCTGTGTTGACAAGAAAACCACTGCCAAAAGACAGGATCACAGGAGATTGCAGCTTTTCAGCAGCCTTCATGACGCCTGAGAGCATCTCAACGTTCCAAATACAAAAATTTGCAACTGCATAATGCTCTTTTTGAGC
>DATMYT010000341.1:0-2874 GCA_035560855.1 Negativicutes bacterium
ACCGGCAACGAAACATTATTATTATAATAACCATCATCAAAAGTCACCACAACATACTTCTTATTTTCATCAAGACCTTCAAGAATATCCTTTGACGAAATGAATATGTAATCATTGTTTAAAAAATACTCGACAAAGATCCGAAAATGAGCAACAACAATCCGCTGCTGCGGATCGACATGATTACTTGTTATCTGGCGCGAATCCTCAAACAAACCATGAAACAACACTACTATAACGGAACTCCTTTCATCATAAAATGATATATTCATCCTTGAAACTGCGGAATCTACCTTGTCCACAAAGTTAATCATAGCCTGTTTCATAGAAATGATCACTCTTGAGATATCGAATAATTTCCTGGAGCATCTTCAATTAATCGAATATTCAAACTGGTCGATAACGGCCATTCCATAACCTTACAAGCACCTGTCCTGCAATACTTCCTTTTTTCTCTGGGCGTGCGTCTGCAAATACACAAGCGTTCCACATCCCGCTGCAGAACCTGTCCAATCCCCAATCGGAGATAATTTTACTCGAAGCATCTCCCATTTCGCGTCTCTTTTCAAGAGACAGTTTGGCGAACTTGACAAGCACATTTTCGATCGCCGACTGGTCGTCCGGATTGAAAACAAAACCGTTGACTCCATCATCAACAAGCGTCTTTGCACAACCACACTTGTCGCTGACCAGAACAGGAAGTCCTGAGGCCATCGCCTCGTTCACGACCAGCCCCCAGGTCTCGCCCAGACTCGGCAATACCAACGCCCCTGCATCAGTAAAATATCTCCGAAGAGCGGCCTGTGTCATGAATGGTAAAAAAATCACTCTATCTCCCATGAGGTCTCCGGCATCAGCCATGAGCTGCTCATGATCGGGACCATCACCGATAAAAACGAGAGACCAGGACTTGATTGCAGAGTGATCCGCGACATGTTTGAATGCATGGAGTAGAGAAACCATATTTTTCTTTGTGATCTGCCTGCCTACCGCAAGAAAATATCGTCGCGGCGGGATGCCATCCTGAATTACGCCATTCCCGGAAACAGAATCAGCAACAAAAAAGTGATTGTCTATGCAGTTGAGCCCGTAGTATATCTGATCCACAGAAAAACCGTAGTACATGTATGTGGAATCATGAGAAGGCGCAGGGATAAACACAGCACTAACCGTACTGTATATTGATTTCTTGACATAATTCACCACTGCCGCCCGCTGGACATCTTCAAGTCGGGCATCATCGAATATGACTACCGGCGTTTTATTGATCATGCCCCATCTGGCCGCAGCAGCACCCCCTGGAAATGCAATCGCTCCGGCAACCACAACATCCGGGCTGAATTCATCAAGCTGTTCAAACACGGCTTGAACAGCTTGGGCAGGATCAATGCGCTCCATCTCCATGTTTCTGAATAGGCAGTTCCATTGCGTTTTCTCATGAATCGTATCACCTGCAAAAGCATATGGCGAACCTTTGCCGGATATTTCGATCACCAACATAGCTATGCCCTTATCAGCTAATAACTCTCTGAAGGCATGTAATCGTGCTGGCCAGTAAATGCGAAAATCAGTATGGACAATAGCAACTTTTCTAATCATCCGATACTTTTCCTGCAAATCTCTTGAATAGTGACATAACAATACGATCAGGTAAAAGCAACATTAGGATATAAATGTACAGTCTCATGTTTTGTGGTCGATAATAAATTCCGAGAATACATTCCTTGAAAGAAGACATTCTCATATCAAGCCGCAAAAAAACAGACGCCCTCATTTTATGCCAATGAGAGATATAATTATCAATAAAAGGTATTGAACCTTCTACATTTCTTAATTCGAGCAACGCGTTTCCTACCGGATCAATTGCTTCCGGCACCCTATTCGGCCTGTCATCGTAGGTATGAGCTTTCACCTGCCAGAAAACAGCAAGAGGCCGAGTGGTGTACGCTGGAGGCTGTTTAGCAGCCAGGCGTGCCCATGTCAGCAGATCTTCACCTGATTTTATATTCAGAGGAAAACCGCCGATATCCACCAATGCCTGTTTCCGAATACATACCGTAGATGAACACACTGGAGGATCAGACAATGATGCTACATGAAAATAATTGGAGAGTATGCCTTCATTACCATTGAATGTAATGCCTTTCAGATCGATCTTTCTTTTACCACCGCTATAATCTCCCATGTAATAAGCCGAAGCATATAAATCTTGTTCAGGAAATAACTCATGTAATCGCATTATGGATGATAAAAAGTCTGGCATCCACTCATCATCTCCGTCCAAAAAAGCAACCCAGGAATATCTTGCTTCATGAATTCCATTATTTCTCGCAGAAGACACTCCCTGATTATTCTGATGAACCAACCTCATATTTGGAACGTTCAGAGATTTCAACACGTGAACAGAGTCATCAGTTGAACCATCGTTGACCACAATTATTTCTCTTGGTTGAAGTGTCTGCATCGCAATAGAGCGAATTGCTCTACCAATATATTCCTGCTTGTTATAAAGAGGAACCACAACTGAAATATCCATATCAATCTGATGATTCATATTTTGCATAGACCATTCCTATCAAAGCGAAATAAAGATCAGTAAATAACACTGTCGACTTAAGAATATTATCGGAATACATATAAACCATAAACGTCAATGTCAGGATCATAACTGTTGACTGCAGTAGCATTTTGTAGGAATTCTTTTCTTTCCTGAACTTTTTGTAAACGTCAAAAAAGGTCGCAATAAAACCAATAAGCAGCAATCCAAGGCCTACATTTCCATAATTATACTTAACCGCAAGATAATCATTGTGGGCTTCGCTGACACCAGTATCTCCCGTCACCTCTTTCAAGACATATATATCAGCTCTGGGA
>DATMYT010000342.1:0-2307 GCA_035560855.1 Negativicutes bacterium
GTATATAATAGACAGAAGTTGGAGAAAAGGATAAGAAGTTTTTTATGAAGATCATTGTAGATGCAGATGCCTGTCCGAAAAATGCCTTGCAGATATGCATGAGTTTAGGGAAAAAACATGCAGTTCCAGTTTGGACGGTGGCAAGTTTTAATCACAACATTGTCTCCGATCATCATGTCAGCGTCGACAGCGATTCGCAGGCGGCAGATATAAAAGTAATCAACCTGACGGAGGCCGGTGACATTGTCATAACCCAGGATTGGGGCTTGGCGTCGATGGTTCTCGGTAAGCCTGCCTATTGCCTAAGTCCGGTTGGTAGGGAGTATCGCGCTGACAACATAGAATTTTTAATGGAAGAACGAGAAATCAAGGCGAAATTGCGGCGTAGCGGCGGGAGAACCAAGGGCCCAAGTAAACGTACCACACAGGATGATCAAAATTTCGAGGCCGGGTTACGGCAAATCATTGATCGGTCGCTTGGTATAGGTGTTTGAGGCAATTCATGTTGCGCGATTAGAATTCGTTGCGTGGATCGCCGGAACCATACATGATGCCGCTGACCGGGTCAACCAAAATGGCATTAACATCGCCCATAGTTCCCCGGACAACGACTTTGTAGCCCATGGCTGTCAACTTTTCAACCACATCTTGCGCCAAACCGTTCTTTTCAATCCGCAGTTCGTCCGGCAACCACTGCATGTGTATTCGAGGGGCGTCTACCGCTTCCCGAATATTCATATCATGATCGATAACGTTGGAAATAACCTGCAGAACCGTAGTAATGATCCGGGAACCGCCGGGACTGCCCACGACCAAAAACAATTTGCCATCCTTTAAAATGAGGGTCGGGGACATTGAACTCAGAGGCCGCTTATATGGTTCGACGGCATTGGCATCGCCGCCAACCAATCCGTAGATGTTTGGAACCCCAGGTTTAATAGAAAAATCATCCATTTCGTTATTCAACAAGAATCCGGCGCCATTTACTGCGGCTCCGCAACCATAGTAATCATTGATCGTATAAGTAATTGCGACAGCGTTACCCCATTTATCCACGATTGAGAAATGGGTGGTATTGGTTCCTTCATGTAATGCTGGCTGACCTGGCCGTACTTCATTGCTGGAAGTTGCCTTTGCTGGGTCAATTTTATTGCGGATTGTCTCCGCATAACTTTTTGAGGTCAAACCTTTTACCGGAACTTTGACGAAATCAGGATCTCCCATGAATTCGGAACGATCAGCGTACGCATAGCGCATGGCTTCCGCCAAAAAGTGAACTGTCTGGGAAGATCCATATCCCAAGGATTTTAAATCAAACCCCTCCAGAACGTTTAAAATCTGAACAATGTGGGTACCGCCTGAACTTGGCGGAGCCATTGAAATAATGTCATAATCGCGATAGGTACCTTTAACCGGTTCTCTCCAAATAGGCTTATACTTTGCCAGATCCTCTTTGGTAATGATGCCGCCATTGGCTTCCATGTCTTTTGCGATCAGTTCGGCAATCTGGCCTTTATAAAAAGCATCAGGACCTTGCTGAGCAATTAGGCGTAGTGTTTTGGCCAAATCTTTTTGAACTAAGAGTTCTCCTTCTTTATAAATAGATCCGTCGGGTTTTAAAAAGTACTGTCGCGAAGAAGCAAATTTACTCAAACGTGGCGTAGACTCTTTAAAAGTTTCTGACTGACGGGCGGTAACGGTAAACCCATTTTCCGCATAGCTGATCGCAGGTTGCATTAGTGTGGATAGGGACAGATTTTTGCTGCCATAGCGATTCAGCAGGGCACTCATGCCAGCGACTGTTCCGGGAACACCAGCCGCTAGATAACCTTCCACGCTGGCATTAGGAATGACATTGCCATTTTTGTCAAGATACATGTCCCTGGTTGCTTTTCCAGGAGCTATCTCGCGAAAATCAAGCGTAACATTTTCTCCAGTCGCCATATGAATGACAGCAAACCCGCCACCACCGATATTTCCAGCTACCGGATGGACAACCGCCAAAGCATAACCAACGGCTACCGCAGCATCGATGGCATTCCCTCCGTTTTTTAGCACTTGCATACCGATGTCATTGGCGATTTTTTGAGTTGTCATGACCATGCCAACAGTGCTTTTTTCAGGACGTGCCGATGCTGCCTGCACTATTTCGTTACAAGGAACTAACAGGGTGAACAATAGAGTGAACACACAACAAATCGCTAACGTTTTTGATTTCCATCTCATAAAAAGCACCCTCCCTTTTTATTTCCTGATGCAGGATTGTTTCGACAATCAAAGAAATTTTCCTGCCGCATACTATAGGGA
>DATMYT010000343.1:0-6125 GCA_035560855.1 Negativicutes bacterium
GTCCATTCATAGCCCGAATCAAATCAGGATCTTCTTTACCCTGATGCTCGAGTCCCATGATCAGCAATATCTGGGCGCACTGAAAACCCTGCAGATGCAACTGCGAAATACGGGTCAGTTCATCCATCGTTCAACGCCTCCCTTTTTCCTGCGATTCATCGGGCGACTGAATTAAGCAGTTTAACCTGGGGCATGGAGCCATTATACTGGATGCCATTGATGCAGGCATAATCCTGTGCGATGCGAAACAGATTGCTAATCGGCATTCCCAGCAGATGGCACAAAATCAGACGGTTTACTCCGGCATGTCCGACAATCACAACCGGTTCGGTCCCTTCCGCCACAATCTCGTGAAAAGCTCCAAGCACCCGCTGGCTGCAATCAACAAAACTTTCCCCGCAGGGAATACGATAATAGGCGATATCTTTGCCCCGCGCCTCAAATTTATCTGGAAAACGCCGAATCACTTCGGCAAAAGATAGACCCTCCCATTCTCCCAAGTTTATCTCTCGCAAATCAGTTCGGACAATTATCGGGCAATCACTATTTACAGATAAAATGCGCCCCGTCTCGCGGGACCGCTCCAAGTCACTGCAATAAATCGATTTCACCCCTGCCTGAGCCAGTCGCTCCCGCATCCGTTCGGCCTGTCGGATTCCAGCGGCATCCAAAGGTATATCTGTTTGGCCGATATAACTGCGTTGTTCGCCATCAGTCCGTATTTTCCCATGTCGAACAAGATAAATTTTTTTACAGTTTGCCATAACATCCCATCACTTTCCTGATTGCTCTTTTCATCGGGGTTGGAACCAAGGTTCCATCACACACTGCAGCTTGGATCGTCAGCTCCACTTGCCCGGATCTCCAGGCTGCTGCAATCGGTGAATTTGTACTTAGCATCTTAAATACGGCGGCTTCAACATCTGTCTTTGCGCCTACCGTGAGCAATGTCAAGGCTATTTTCACTCGTTCCTGGCTGTCCTCTATGTCCATACGATAATCAATCACACCCGAAACCGCAAACAATGCCTCATCCATCATCGTCAAGCGAACTTCCGCGCCTTCCGGTATCTGCAAAGTAAAATCCCGGCGGCCGCCAATCCGATCCAACCGCTTCAGCACACTACCGCAGGCACACGGTTCCGGCAAAATCCTTGATAAATCGCCTGTCCGATACCGTATCAGCGGCATTCCCCGCCGCGTCAGCGTAGAAAACACGACTTCCCCTTCACTGCCGTCAGGCAAAAGATCACCGGTATCCGGGTCAATGATCTCAAAATAAAGCTCTGCCTCCCGCAGATGAAATCCGGCATGCGCCTCGCACTCCACTCCGCCGCCCAACCCCATTTCCGTCATACCGTAATGGTCGAACACCTTGCAGTCCCACACCTGCTCCACTTCCCGAATCAAGGAACTCGCAGCATAGTCGGTACTAAGCAGCACACTCTTCAGTTTCATCGAAGGCTGAGTACATTGGAGCGAATACCGCGCCAAGGCCAAAACCTGCACAGGAATTCCTACTACCGAATCCACTTTTTCCGCATGCATTATCCGCAATGTGTCGCCAAGATTCTGGACCGGACCCCAGGGGATCGCCGCGACGCCTATACTTATCAGAGCCTGCGCGAGCAGATCACCGACGCTGCCAAGCCGCTCCCCCGGCAAAAGAATCATTACTTTGTCCCCCGAACCGACCAACGTCGACATCCCGGCACGAAAGAAATCCACAGTCAATGCCTGATCCTCGGACGTAAACCAGAGCCTCTTGGGTTCACCGGCGGTTCCCGACGTATTCAGCGTTACAACCCGGTTAATCTGGCTCTGCGATACGCACAGCAGTTCCGCTCCCTGATCACGCAGCTCTTCCTGCGTAGTAAACGGCAATGCTGCAATATCAGCCAGTGAATCGACGCCCCGATCAGCCCATTTTCCAAGACGCCTTCGATAGAAAGGACTGTTCACAGCAGCCAAACGAATCGTTTCCGACAATCGAGACTGCTGGTATCGATTCAGCAGTTCCCGCTTCACGGGCCCCTGTTCCATCCCGATTTTCTTCGCTGCCCAGCAATCCAGCGGCGTCATGTCAACCTTCATCCCAAATGACCTACCGCTTGTGGCCTATAGAGCGACCGTCCGTTGCTATCTGTAAGATTATAGGCGCAAAAAGGGATGATACGGTCATTATCGGCGACAACATGAATAAAACACTCGCGCAACCTGTCCAGATCAAGAGTCCAGGCATCCTGAAACGCCATCCCCGACAGACAGAAAGAATAACGCTCCACACGATTCAGAAATTCGTCCAGGCTGTCTGTATTTACACCGCAGCATGAACCTTTATCCGCCACTTTGCAGGCATGGTCAACTATCGCCGCACCCGTCCATTTTTTCGCCACAAATTCACGAGCCCGCTTCGCGCTTGATGAGTCAGGAACCGTGCTGCAGCATTGCTGCGGTTCCTTTTGCCTCCACACTTTCAGTTCTCCATCCGGCATCAGGACATAATTCCCCTGGAACGAGCAATAAGCATTTTCCGCCCGAGGCGGGTGCAAATCTGCAACTTGTATCCTACCTTCTGTTTGCTGCTCAAGCGCCCCAATGATCTCCGGAAGGGTAATTCGATCTTCATCTGTAGGCGTTTTGGGATACCGGCCAAAATAACTGATCGGCTGAAAATGCACGCCGCGCACGGTCGGAATTTTCTCCAAGGCAAAGCGGACAATCTCGCCGATATTCTTGTCATTAATTCCCGGGACTACCGTTACCACCAGAATAACTCCCAGTTCCAGTTCGGCGCAGCAGTCTATCGCTCGAATCTTTTCCGCCAGCAGATCACTGCCCCGTATCTTCCTATAGATCGCATCATTGGTACCGTCAAACTGCAAAAAGGCGCAGGACAATCCTGCCGCTTTCAACTTTCGGGCATATTCCGGTTCCCATGCCAACCGTAGCCCATTCGTATTCACCTGAATGAAAGTGAACCCCATGGAACGACCCATGGCGATGATTTCCGGCAAATCATCCCTTACCGTAGGCTCGCCACCGGAAAGCTGAATATTGAATGGGCCACCACTCGCCATCAGTTTTTTATACCAAGCTTCGATTTCAGCCAAAGACGCATCTTCGCCCGTACCGTCGCCCGAACGGGCAAAACAAACCGGACACTGCAGATTGCATCGCCCGGTGACTTCGAGTAAAACACAGCAGGTGTGTTGACGATGATCAGGACATAATCCGCAGTCAAACGGACAGCCCTTATCTACCGGCGCATCACAAACCGGCGGGCGGGACGGCAACTTCGCCGAACCCCATGATGAATAGGACGGATGGCTGCCACGCCAGACAATCACGCGAAATGGGCCATGGTCATCACACATTTTTTCCAAATATACATCTTCGCCATAGACCACCCGATTGGCTGGAATCCGTTTCAGGCAAACCGGGCACAGGCTTTCCGTCCGGCTGAGAATCATGCCTTCAGTTTCTTTCGGCATCAATGTTCACCTTTACTCTTCTACCTTCCGCTGAGATTATGTCTGCCAGCGGTCGTCCGATTCTTTTTTCCACCTCGCAGGCAATCGCTTTCGCCGTGGAAAATCTTTGAGCAATCAACGACGCCAAGAAATGGCCCGGGGGATATTTTTCGAAAGCCGGCGCAAAGCGTTCTTCTATTGATACAGCACGATCACGCCGGATCAATTTATCGGCCAAATACACGACTGCTGTTTCAGTTATTACGTCGGTTGCAGAAAAATCCAGATCCATATGCCGGAAAACGCTCGCCGCTACCGGTCCATACCCCAGACTTTGCAAAATTCGTCCACCTACCCGGGCGTGGTTTCTTTTTCCCTTCGCCAGATCATGCAGCAACGCGGCAGCTTCAGTCTGCCTGATATTTAGGTGCATCCCGGATTGGTTCAATTCCAGAGCAAGGGCGCGAGCTACGGATGCCGCTATCCGACCGTGTTCGATAGCATCTACAGGCGTTTCCGTCCGGGAGAATATAGCCTCACATTCAGCCTGAGTAGGAATCCCGACGGTTTCGATTCGTTCTACTAGTTTTCGGTAGTCTTCCGGCGTATCCATGTCCATCAGCACGCCCTCATCCACCAGTTCGACATCCCGAGCCGACGGTTCCTGTTCCGCCAGCAATCCCCGCAGCCCATCCGAACGACTCTGCGCCAAAATCAACGGGATAAGTTTAGCCGACACAAGCGGCGGATGCCCCCGTTGGCCTTGAAAAACCGGATAAGTCACATCACCGTGGTACTGGGAAAAGTCCCGCGCCAATAATCGGATGCTATGTTGGTTCACCAACGGCACATCCACCGGCAACAGAAAAAACGCCTCCGCATCGCCAGACAAAGCGCTAACTCCTGCCTGCACCGAACTATACATGCCTTCCTTATACCGATCATTTTCCGCATAGCGCAGTTGCCGACGCATCAGCACCGGAGTCAGCTCCGCCGCCCGATATCCCGTCACTACGACAATATCATAAATTCCTGCTTCCAAAAACATATCCGCCACATGCTCGATCACCGTAGTCTCCGCCAACGGCAATAGAGGCTTAAACTCACGCATTCGGGATGATAGTCCCGCTGCCAATATGATGGCCGACAGTTTCGGCTTCAACGGCATTTTTCCTGTTCCGCTCTCACTTTGATCAGTTCGCCGACAATACTCACAGCCAATTCCGCCGGAGTCTCCGCACCGATATCCATACCAATCGGCGAATGGACCCGATCAATATCCTGCTGCGTGAACCCTTCTTCCCGTAGCGCCTGATAAATTTTATCCCGCTTGCGCCGGCTGCCGATCATCCCGATATACCCGGCTTTCGTTCGCAGCGCCTGTGCCAACACCGTTTTATCATGAATATGGCCGCGAGTAAGAATAACGATGAAACTTCCCGCGTCTATCGTCACCCCGGACCAGTATTCGAACGATTCCATCACGATAATCTCCGTGGCCTGCGCAAAACGGCTCCGACAGGCGTATTCCGCCCGATCATCGAGCACTACCGTCCGAAAACCTACATTGTCGCAGAGAGGAACCACCTGCTGGGAAACGTGCCCGGCGCCGAAAACAAATGCAGTACGCCCCGGTCGAATCGATTCGATCAGGTAACGCTGTGACCCTACGATGTCAGTGTACACGGATAAACCTTCCGATTCATCGATCCAGCGGTTAACGACGCTTTGGTCCATGTGCAAAAATCCCGTTACGGATCGATCATCTGCAATCAGTCCATATTGCCGTTTTTTCTGAAGGCCTTCATTGTCAATCGCCGTAATCAGCCAGGCCTTTTCCCTTCGCGCCAAAACATTGGCCGTTGCCCGACATACTTCCAGATTATTTGCATTCCCGGCAGCCATAAAATGCAGCCAGATCTCACCGCGCCCGCCACAAATCATATCCATACCGGCTACATCAGTTCCCGTCAGCTCAAATGCATGAATCGCCGATTGCCGGGAATCGAACAAACTCCGAGCCGCTTGGATCGCATCATGTTCCAACCTACCGCCACCGACAGTTCCCATAGTGGAGCCGTCCGATTGCACGATCATTTTGGCTCCCGCTGTGCGAGGAGCTGATCCTTTGGCTTCAAACACAGTGGCAAGCACAATATTTTGTCCTGCCTGCAGTGCCCTGACACACTCTTCGTATATTTCGATCATGCTCTTTCCCCCTGTGCACTACTCGTAAAATTCACTTGTCTTCCAACGCTTTTTCCACTTCCATCATCTTGCCGGTAGCCAACGTTTCCGGCACATAAACCAGTCCACATTTCGGGCAGCGGGGCAGTTCGACCGGAAAAGCGCTTTCCATGTACTGAACCGTAACTTTACCCGACTCTAGCGGCACCTTGCATTTCTGACAAATTACGGTCATGATCCGGCCTCCTCCACCACCAGCATCCGGTGACTGTACGCATTATGAACGACAAAGCCGGCGTCCCGCGCGGAGTACTCCACCCAATAAGTCACGCAACCGGGCCGAAAATGGGCAATCTGACGACCGCTTTCCTGATCAAGCATCTTCTCTCCCGTAGCTTCGGCATGCTCGATAACTTGCCGAACATCATCGACAAGAATCATTCGCTTTTCCATCAGTTTTTGTAT
>DATMYT010000344.1:0-3628 GCA_035560855.1 Negativicutes bacterium
ATAGGAAATAGTATCCGCTGTCAATTGGGCGCATTGATCATTTCCTAAGTTTTGTATAGAACGCACTTTCTGCAAGATTTACAACGATTGGATTTAGTCCAACCTTTCGGATGGCTGCTTCCCCTGCGGCAGTTGTGATGAAGTTCGTTCCTTTGCCCACAACCAGACCCTTGTACAAAACTGGTTTTCCTACAACAAAGCTCATTACGGCGTGCTGAGTTTCGGGATTCACAATGGTAATGTCGGCATCCATGCCAACCGCGAAATGCCCCTTGGTTGTCAGTCCGAGAATCCGTGCCGGGTTCAAACTCGTTTTTGTCGCAAATTCCCGCAGGCTTAGGCCGTTTAATTTAACAAGCGATAGTCCCAGATCAATAATTACATTTCGGGGAATGCCGCCTCCGTCTGTACTGATAGCGTCAACGACAAAACTGCCGTCTGGGCGTTTGGCGGTTGCAAGACGTACGCGGGGTTCAAACGGATTGATCGGGTAGCTTACCGCTGCATCTGTGTTGTTGGCTTGCCAGTAAGCGAGCGCTCCGTCTCCGACCTTTAGAACGATGCGCCCTCCCTCTGGAACGTTTACATGTGTCCACCCATTTAGTATCGATTTAGCCATGCCAGCTTCAGTGGGGTCGAATCCTCCTACAATAAGACAAGTTTTCGTAACATTACTTTCGGGCACCCCCTTTGAACACTTGCCACTTGTACCGTTGAACGGCGAAATATAAGATTCCGAGGTGATATTGGGATTGGCAATGAGAGCGTTGATTGCGTCTTCTGCTTCTTCGCGTGCGTTTCTGATCTGACCACGACAATAGGAGTTGATATGGGCAATATGCAACGCTTTGCCTTTTGCTAAATCGATTGCTTCCAGAAATCCGTCAATATTTGAACCGGTGTTTTTGGTTCCAACATGAAAGGCGACATAAACCTGCCGTTCATTAGCCATATCAATGATACGGGCAGAAGCTTCGGGGGTCAACGGGTAATGCCCACCCAGAATTTTGCAACCGATAGCGCCTGCTTCAAGGGCTTTATCGAGAAAAATTCGAATCTCTGCATTACTGGGGTCTTCGCCTTGTATGGTTTCATTGCTGCGCACCATGTGTATGCAGGCCACATTAATTCCAGTTCCGTATTTTGCGGCCATTTCGACAGAACTTTCAATTGGTCCCGCCATATCAAGAACTGTCGTAACACCGACCTCAGCCGCCATTTTATGCGCATATCTACCGCCAAAGTCACCGCTCATGTGGGTATGAAGGTCAATGATGCCGGGAATGACGCAGTTCCCTTCTGCGTCCACAATTTCTTCTGCTTTGGTGCCATCCATGTTTGCTGCGATTTTTTCAATTTTTCCGTTGACAATCGCTACATCGTAGCAGCCTTCCAAGTTACTGCCAGGGTCAACTACATAGCCGTTTTTTATAAGCAGATCGTATGAGCTCATGTTGTCCTCCCTTGTAAAATTTGAATAAAAATGAATCTGTTAGCGGGCGTAAATTGCGGTATTGCCGCGGAAGATGACACGTGCGTAGGAATGATACACACCGCCGGTTTCATTTTTTTCCTCACTGAAGAATGTGAAGTGAATGATTCGACCGATTTCCTTGTTATGGCTTCTGTGATTTTCAATATCGTAGATGGGGATTTTCTGATTGACCAAAGCCGGGTCAAACCGATAGAAAAAGTGCCCGTTTGATACAGAGAGCGTGCCTTGCTCGATAACGGCTCCCGGCGTGATGATCGTGTACTCGACTTTATCTGCCGTGGTAGTTCCTTCGATGAGAAGCCCCTCGACGATGGGGAAGGTTTGTTGATTTTTTAGGGCCAGTCGGATTCCTTTGCCGACAGGTCTGATTTTTTCGAGCACGAAGATGGAACCGACGCCGGGAGTGAGTCCCGGCACTCTTCCATTGAAGCCCTGCCAAGAGGCCTGAACGGCGTAACGATAGATTCCAGGTTGCGTGAGTTGCCATTTTTCTGCACCAACATAGTAACCAAAAGCATCTCCTGTGCCGCTGGAGGTTTTGCGCGTTCCATCGGGATAATGCAGAGTAAACTGAATTTGTGCGGGAACCATCGGATCAATCTGCAGAACGGGTGTGAAATTAGCGCCTTCCTCATAGACCATACCGGGGCGGATTGGGACCAGAAAAAAACGAGCCGATTGGCCGTCGGCACCCAGTAAATCCTCGGACCCAGAAGCAATGATTCGATTGTTGTTGCTGCCGCGGGGCAGAATGAAAGCACTCGCCATATAACCGGCATAGAGGGGCGTCTGGCCCGCACGCCGCAAAACAACACCGCCCAACAGACGATAAATGTCTCCCGGGAAATCACCATTGCTGGACGCACCAATCTGACCGCCAAAATTGGAAGTGCTGGTAGGCCAATAGGGGGCACGCACACCATCCTCACCCACGAGAAAACGGGAAGAGAGGCCGGGTCTGGGGGCGGCGGCGTAATAATAAGCCCAATCCGTGATATATTCCGGATAAAGATGCGGTGACAAGCCATTGGACGTGGTCATGCGGAGATTCGTAGCACCGATGGAATTCAGGTTCTTTTCGTAGGGGATATTGGAGTGCTTCAACGCATAGGTCAATACCGGCTCAATCTTGTTGGCGCCCTGTCCTTCACTGGCAATGAGCAGGGAATCTGTCTGCTGATAGGGGAAGTTGATATGCTCCAAGTGGCGGAAGTTATCATTGGCTTCCACGTAGCCTTCACTACGGGTTTCACCCCGATCGACAAACTGGTCGCCAATTTTTAGCTTTTTGCCATGTGCTTCGAGCAGCGTATCTTCAGGATAGACAACTCCCGCGTGGCGCATGCTGCAGACCCAGAGGTGTCCATCACTGTCGGTGTAGGTTGCCGTAATTTGACCGTGATATTCGCCGGGAGCATCCAGAATAAAAGGTTTCATGCCTTGCGCTGGGCCGAAAGTGCCGCCGGCGGATGCCTTGCCTCCATACGACAGGGATTTTTTTCGTGCGGGCTCAGACGAGGGATACAAATCAACCTTGACGGTTACGTCGGCCGGCACCGCTGGAGAAAACCCAATATCCCGACCATACCGGGTTCCAACGGGGTAAGACATGCCCTGAAAAGTGGCCGTTCCCATGGTCATGCGTTTGGCAATCCAGAAATGATAGGTTCCACCGCCATGATACTGGTTGCCCCAGCGGTCGGCGATCCAACCTTTGGCGATGACGGTGTATCGACCGTATTTTTCAGGCTTCCAGGCAGTGAAGGCGGGATTTCCCGTAGTGGGCCAGCCTCCCTGGTCTTTGATAAACGGAGCTGTGCCCAGATCAGTTTTTTGGCCGGAAGGATCGATGAGCTGTAGGGAAAGTTCCCCGGAAGCGTGATTTAGCGGCAGATTGCGTTGCTTATCGATTGTGCTGACAGGAAAGATGGGTTCCAGGTTATAAGCAATTTTGGTTCCATTGCCTTGATACAGGGGTAAGATGACTTCATCCGGAATAATATTGCGGCTTGACAGGGCGAAGTGCGTTTTGTCCTCATCCGCTACCACGCCCTGATAGCCATTGGAATTGTAACGACCCAACAGAACCCAGTGCATTCGGGGAACGATGGCGGCGGCATCCAGGTGTTTGCC
>DATMYT010000345.1:0-5021 GCA_035560855.1 Negativicutes bacterium
CACATTCATCAAATCAATCGGCAGACTGATGAAATAGAGCGTCACTTGCGTAAGTCCATGAACAACGCCGAAGTTTTTCAACTTTTTGACATGGAAAAAGGACTCACTTATTTCACCGCTGCGTTACGAACCAATGGCATCGTTCTTGACCGTTTGCTGCGGCTACGCAAAAGCGGTAATTTGCAGCATCTGATCCCGATGTTTGAAGAAGATGAAGACATTCTGGAGGACGCCATTATCGAAAACCGTCAGGCTCTCGAAATGGTTCAGATGTATTCCGATATTCTCAGCGGTATGATGGATGCCTTTACCTCTGTCATCTCAAACAACTTAAACCAAGTCATGAAATTTTTGGCTTCTATTACAATTTTGATTTCTATTCCGACCATGATCTCCAGCTTCTGGGGCATGAACGTCGCGGTTCCCTACTTAGGACAGGCTGCCGGCTTTTGGGTTGTGCTGGTCTTATCCTTGATTTTGACATCTTTTACCTGGTTTATTCTATGGAGAAAGAAAATGCTTTGATTGCATAAAAGCAAAGTTCCTGTCGAAGATAATTCGACAGGAACTTTTTCTTTGGGCGTTGCGATCTCGAATGGTTATTTGCCGGCGCCCAAATCCATTATGGCGCGAGCCAGGAGGTATATGCGAGAGGCAATGCTGTCAAGCTCGACATATTCCTCATCTGTATGTCCTTTTCCACCAACAGGGCCCAATCCGTCAATAGCAACTGCACCAACCGAAGCAGCATAGTTTGCGTCTGATCCTCCACCACTTCCCGCTGTTGCAAGTTCTTTGCCAAGCTCTGCATAGATGGCCTGCATTTTGACAGCGAGAGCGTCAGTTTTATCGTTTTTGGGAAATGGGGGACGGCCTCGTTGCGGCTCAAAAGTTATTATGGTGTCTGGAATCAATTTGTTCTTGATAATGCGATTGATGTCATTTGACAGGCGGTCATATTCTTCAGGATAGAGCACCCGGACATCAGCCTGAGCCATTGCATCTTCAGGAATGACATTACTGGCGCCACCTGCTTTAATTACAGTCCAGTTCAGAGTCGTACCTTTCTTTGGATCATTTAGATTGCTGAGTTGAAGAACCTGATGTGCGATTTCCATTGCGGCGTTGAGCCCTTTTTCAGGACTGCCTCCCGCGTGAGCAGCTTTTCCCTTCACATTGAGGATATAGTAACCGATTCCCTTGCGCCAAACGGTGACGGTATCATTACTGCCGCCTGGTTCCAGGCAAAGCGTATAGTCATGCAGTTGAGCTTCTTTCATGATCAACTCGCGAGACCCGAAAGAGCCTTTTTCTTCGTCGGGGTTGATAAGCCACGTAACCTTGGCAAAATTGGCGTACCCGATTTCCTGTAAGATTCGCATGACTTCCAGTCCCAAAGCAATGCCGCTTTTTTCATCTGAAACTCCAGGCCCATATGCCCGCCGTCCTTCTACTTTGAAAGGGCGTGACGCAACCGTGCCTGTTTTATACACCGTGTCCAAATGCGTGAGAAGAAGGATTTTCCCTTTTCCGGTACCTTCCCATGTCGCTCGAATATTCTCTCCTGCAATGTTGTCAGCGGCAGGGGTAACCTCAACGGTAGCGCCCACGTCTTTCAGTTTTTCCTCGAGGATTCGAGCCGCCTTGATTAACCCGTCTTTGTATCCAGTCCCGGTATCAATGTTTACAAGTGTTTCCAAGTTTGCAAGATAGGATGCTTCGGCATTGTTTGCCTTTTCTAAAACTGCAGGATCTGGAGCGGCAAAGCATACCGAAGAAACAAGAAGAAATGCGAGCAATAGAATATGCTTTTTCATTTATACACCTCCACCTATTATGTAAATTTTTCAGCAGGGGTTTCCCATTTGTTACATATTGTTACATATGCGGCTGTGCTAGCCTCGGATTCTACGACGTATTTAGCGGTTCACAGCAACATTTCGCCATTATATACCTCGCTTCCATCTAGCGATTTCACATTAGTGGTTCCCATATTGGGTGCAAATGTACAGTCTCTAAAGCAATCAATACTCAGCATTTGCTAGTCTTTGCCATCATCTTTTTGTATGTTTTGGACTTTTGCTATTTCAGATCTTGAAACAGACCCCGATAATACAGCTTTCCGCTAGCAATCCCAATCGGTCCGGCCGCAGCTTCACCGTCCATAAGTTTCATCCGTTCACCGCCGTCGGGCTTGATGCGAAAAAGTGCATTGCCTTGAGAAATGTTGGTGTAATAAACGAAACGCTGATCCGCATTCAAATAACCCGCCCGATCATCTGAGACTTTTCCTCGTTGTGATCCGTCCGTTTTCACCCGATACAGCTTTTCTCCATCGGACAGGTTGCTGTAAAACAGCCAATCTCCTGTTACACTCATGAATAAGGTTTCATCATTGACAATCTTTACCCGACCAGTTCCGTCGAGCTTTACCTTATAAGGTTTAAACCCGTCCGACCCATTGGCATAATAAATCCAATTGCCCCAGACCACCGCATTTTCTGCAACATCTGCCGTGACAAGCAAAGACGTCCCGCCGACAATCGGCATCGTGTAAATCTGTCGATTCCTGACAAATACCAACTGATCTCCCGCCAGACTAATCTGCTCAGCCGGTCCATCTGTCAAACGCGTTGGATTCGCTCCATTCAAACTTGCCCGGTAAATTGAATGGCCTTCGGACCAGTTCGAATAATACAATGCATTTTCCGACACATTAAGATCCCAGACCTCTTGATCTGCCACCAATTCATCCGAAAGGAAACGGTCCGGGCGAAAACGCCAGAGGGTATCTTCCCGCTCCCCCGCCAGAGACCCTGCTTTTTTTAGATAATAAATCCAACCGTCTTTTTCGGCCACGATGCCTCTGTTGGCCGTATTACCAGCAACATTTCCACCTCCGGGCGGCAGCAGCGTCAGCTTTACCAATGGGAGCAATCCTGTCGGCTGCGCTTTTTTCGCAGCCAACACTTTGCGTCCACGCCACGTTTCTACTGCTCTCACGATAGCTTCCGCCGTACGCTGTCGTTGAATGCGATCCAGAATCATTTTTGCATTAGCAGGGTTCGGCATCATGATTCCTTCTGTCAGTACGGACGGTACCCAGGTGGAGTTCAGCACAACCAATTTGGGCCGGTCTTGCAGCACTTCCCGCTGAGTTCCCAGTGATCCGACCAGTTCATCCTGCATGATACGAGCCAAATCAAAAGCCGGATTAAGTGCCGAGGAATTATAGAGTACAGTCGTGCCAAACTCTCTACTGCGCGGAATTTTTTCGTCCGGCAGCGAATTATTGTGAATCGATACAAAAACAGTCGCATTAAGAATATTCGCCGTATCCGCCCGTTCCAGCAGCGAAGGTTCAACATCCGTGCTACGCGTCAACACCACGTTCCAGCCGTTTGTTGCGAAAAGCCGGGCGGTTCGCAAACTGATATCCAGATTTATATCCTTTTCTTCAATGAAGTTTTTTACGGCGCCGGTATCCTCGCCTCCATGCCCAGGATCCAGCACGATCGTTGGAATGTCTTTCTTTATTCCTTTCGGAATATTAAAAACCAGATAGGTTCGCATACGGATCATTCCGTCCCTGGCTTTTATTGTTTTGCGCCACACCGTAAAAACATTCGTTTGAGCAGCTTCTTGGGCTTTTAATGAGAACCGAATCTGCCCCGCTCCCACGGTTTCAATCACCAGTGGTATCCCAACTGGTAGTTCTGTCCATGTCGGCATAACATTTGACAGCGTAATCTCCAGTTGATCTTTAGAACGTTTTTCGTCGAAAACCGGCATCAGCCGATACCCAAGAACATTCTCGATATCTTTACCGGAAACCCTATCCTCCAATGCCACGGCGACTACGGTACGTTCCTGCAAAGTGAAAATTTTTATTTCAGGAACAGAATACAGGCCCAAGGGCGCTGCAGCGCAACTTGTACCAAACCAACCAACGCTCCCCAACAGGCAGCTCAATAAAACATACTTGATTCGCTTCACTATATTTTTCTTCAACCGGTCCTTTCAAGATTTGACGCCATAAAAAATCAGCACACCGAGTTTGCTTATGCTAGCTTTTTCAGGTTATATTATTCGACATTTCTGCTTCGAATCCCCTTGTTTTCTCCTCGAAGAAAATTGCATAAAGGGAACGGGCATGGATATCCCCTGCCCGTTCCCTTTAATTTATCGCATATTGAATTCATGTTCTATATTATTTTCGAATCAAAAATGCTGAGGCCGGCAAAAAATAAGACACTTCCACAGGTACCGCAACATCAGCCGGTTCCTCGCCTTTCTTGGGACTATCAACTATCTTCCAGTGCAGCGTTACCGGTCGTCCGGGCTGATACTCCAATGTTGCCCTTCCGTTTTCCGGGCTTAAACCGCTTTTCCATTCAACATAAGCGATAGCTCCACTGACAGTTCCAACCATAGATACAACTCCTACGCTTGAATCCACCCGACGCCCATAATCATAGATAGCGGTATGCGCAATCTTGATAATCTGATCTTCTTGCTCAATAATCAGCGTGAATGCTGTATTGTCAACAAAAGCATACCATGTTCCGGCAAAAGCGCCTGCCACGAAGTTCCCTTTGGGAACAGTCCCGTTAGGAGGCCATGCGCCAGACCCCGGAGAACCAGGATTTTTTCCGCCGGTACCCGCCCCATTATCCACCCCCGGCGGATTTGTGTTATCCTCCGGCATTCCATCCGCCCAAGCCACGGGGATAATCATCATGGACATCAGACAAACGAGCAGCAAAAGGCGGCCCCAATGGCTCCCAATTATATTCAGCGCCTTCTTTTCACATCTCCCCAACATTCACCACACACCCTCCAAAAATACCCGTCTATATCCTATATCGTCGGGACGAGCGCATTCCTTCAGTCATTTGAAGCAACGGGCTTCTGGTAGCTTTCTGCAACAGTAACGTCGTTTCGTTATTAGGGTTGGTATTAACGCTTACTTTTTATAACATCACTGCGGAAGATTGTAAAAAGCTATTGTAGAATTCTAC
>DATMYT010000346.1:0-2206 GCA_035560855.1 Negativicutes bacterium
GTAGAATTCTACAATAGCTTTTTACAATCATAAATCAATCTTAAATCTATCTATTGTATGCTTTTCCAAAGAATTTCAGCGATATCCATCGTCCGTACTTTTTCTTCAGCATTGTGAGCTTTGGCGCCATCAAACATCATCGTCAAGCAATACGGACAAGCTGTGGCAATAACATCCGCTCCGGTATTCAACGCCTCTTTTGTTCTTACCTCGTTGATGCGTTGTTGGCCATTTCCAACGTGTTCCTCCATCCAGTTCCGACCGCCGCCAGCACCGCAGCAAAAAGCGTTTTTCCGATTTTGCTCCATCTCGGTTAATTTAACCCCCGGCACAGATTTCAAAACATCTCGCGGTGCTTCATATACATCGTTGTGGCGTCCAAGATAACAGGCGTCATGATATACTACTGTAGCGTCAAAAGAACCAGTCGTCTTAATTTTTCCGGCCCGAACAAGTTGGGCCAGGAACTCGGAATGATGGATTACTTCAAAGTAACCGCCAAAATCAGGATAATCATTTTTCAGCGAGTTGAAGCAATGGGGACAGAGCGTAATAATTTTCTTGACCCCCAACTTTTTGAACATTTCCACATTGCCCTCAGCAAGTGGTTGGAATTCAAATTCGTTGCCCATGCGACGAATCGTTTCGCCGCAACAGGGTTCGTCGTTACCAAGTACTCCAAAACTAACGCCTGCAGTTTTCAGCACTTGCACCAGCGCTTCGCTGACCTTCTTGGCTCGATCATCGTAAGCACCTTCACAGCCGACATATAGCAGATATTCCATATCTTCCGACCATGCCGGAACATCAAGGTCTTTCATCCAGTCGCCACGATTGCCGCGCGGAAGTTTCCACGGATTTCCGCTTTTGAAACAATTGAGTGTTCGCTGCACATCTTCAGGCATTTTCGCTTCAGTCATAACCATGTAGCGGCGCAAATCGATAATCTTCTGGATATGTTCATTTGAAACCGGACAAGCCTGCTCACAGGCTCGACAAGTAGTACATGACCATATAAACTCTTCAGAAAACAAGCCATCAACAATCGTTTTGTCTAGAATCGCTTGTTCTGATTCACTGAATTCAGGTTTTGTATCGCCAGCAGCTTTTATCTTATCAAGCAGCGGTGCTTTTTCTTCTATGTGCGCCCGAAGATCAACATGCAACGCCCGAGGATCCAACGGCTTTCCTGTCTGAAAGGCTGGACAGCGCTCGGTGCACCTACCGCACCGTACACACGTGTAACTATCGAACAATTGCTTCCATGTAAATTCCTCCATTTTGTTCACACCAAATGTTTCCGCCGATTCATCTTCAAAATCCACTTTAACCAGCGACCCTTTCGGTCGTAAGGTATGCCAAAAAGCATTGAATGGTGCAAAAACAAGATGAAGGTGCTTTGAACTTGGAATCAGAATAGCAAATGTAAACATTGCCAGAAAGTGAGCCCACCATGCCCCTAATGCGAGGTTCCTTAATGTATCAGGCGTTTGTCCTGCCAATAGACCTGAAACAAAGTTGCCAAAAAAGGCAGCATTACGTATACCCGCTTTCTCGCCAAGTGCAAAATTTGCACCATTGTAAAGCAGATCACCCGTTACAATAGTACAGACCAGTCCCAAAATAACAAATGCCTCAACAGAGTTTTCCATTCGAGCCGGTTTCAGAATCGTACGTCGCAGCAACGCGCCAATAACACCAACATAAACCAGTAGTAGAAATAAATCTTTCAAAGCAATAAACAGGAAATTATCACCGATAAACGGAACCGGTACTAGAAACAGTCCCTCTACAGCGAGGTTGATCGCCCCAAATCCAAGGACTATAAAGCCCCACATAAGCAAAACGTGGGATACTCCCGAAATAGGATCCTGTAAAACTTTGTCCTGACCAACAACATTGGTTAGAAAGTAATTCCAGCGGTCAGTCAGACGATCGCATCGATTTTCCGGCTTGCCATGCAGTGTATTTTTGTATTTTCCATAAATCATGGATGCTGACAGGCCAAATGCGACAAATAGCAGAGCAAAAAACACCAAAACATTTAACATCCGTAACCGACTCCCTTCCTAAACGCGGCTTGAACACGAAGAATGAAAACAAACATTGATTCGTGTTACTGCAAATAAAATCCTGCAAAAAATCAAAAATACCTAAGTAATATTTCCGTGATAAAAAGAGCCAGCATCTACCGGCCCCTTTTATC
>DATMYT010000347.1:0-4738 GCA_035560855.1 Negativicutes bacterium
ATTTATTATTTCCGATACCGGCGGCGGACATCGCAGCGCCGCCAATGCCGTCATTTCCGCTTTATCGGCCACCGGGGCTGAAGTCACCTGCGAAATGGTTGATTTGTTAAAAGCCAGCGGACTTCCTGGAATTCAGAATGCTCCCGAATTATATGCTTTTTTTTCATCCGGTCACATTTGGTTGCATAATTTCTTGTTTCGCCTTTCAAACACTTCTTGGTTTATGGATACCGCATCAAGATTGTTATACGGATTTGCCAGAAACCGCATTCACAAAGTGATTGATGCCTTTGGCCCGGATCTTGTCGTAGTCATTCATCCGCTGGCCGTCCGTCCCATGTGTACTTATAGGGATGAATTTGGGTCCCCTTGGCCGGTTGTTACGATAGTCACCGATCTGATCAGCGTGCATGCTTCCTGGCTATCCCCTTGCGCTGACTTATACCTGTTATCGACGCCAGAGTCGGTAGCAATTGCAAAACAGCATGGTGTTTTGACGCCCAAAATAAAGATGACCGGATTTCCCGTACACCCACGCTTCTATTCACTGCAGCCTGACCGTGAAATCGCTCGCAAGCAGTTGGAAATAGACAGTAATCGTTTTACCTTGCTTTTGACCAGCGGCGGCGCTGGCGGCGGACAAGTAGAGGTTTTGGTCAGCGAGTTGGAACGAGAATGTCCCCAATGCACCTTGCTCGTTGTAACAGGGCGTAATCAGTTTCTCTTCCGCAAGCTCACTGAGCGCCGTTCCGCTTCCTCGCACACTCACGTCTACGGCTTCATCGACAATATGGAACAACTGATGGCAGCCTGCGATGCGGTAATTACTAAAGCCGGACCCGGTACCATCATGGAGGCCGCCGCGCAGCGTCGTCCCCTCATTCTTACCGGCGCCGTCGGTCTACAAGAAGAAGGAAACATCCGCTTTGTGATTGACTCCGGCATTGGTATCCACTGTCCTTCGCCATCAGCTGTGTCCAAGCAAGTGCATTCCTTGATGAACGGCAGTTTTCATTCCAACCTGCCAATGGTTTTCCCCGTTGCCGGAACGCATTCTATTGCCGACCAACTACTATCTATAATGGGCCACTAAGGGAGATTTGCAGGGCACATGCCAAACCTCGTAAAAGTGCAATAACGGCAATTCGAACAAGCGCCTTTATTCAGGCGGGGTTGGCGGCTATGCATCGCTAACCAATCTGCAGCAACAACCCATTCACACATTTTCACACATTAAAAATCGATCAACATTTTGTCAACCGTATGACCACTGAGGAAAGCACCCGAATTATCATTGAATCCATCATTGCCCTTGCCCATAAGCTCGGTATCAAGGTAGTCGCCAAAGGAATTGAAACGCACGACCAAGAGATACTAATCAAAGAATTCAATTGCGATGTTATCCAAGGTTATCACATCAGTCACCCCTTGCCGCAGAAAGAGTGGACTGCGTGGCTACAAGCTACCCAAAACGATAAATAAAAAAAGAACCGTTTCCGGTTCTTTTGCACTATGTAAAGATTATATTCCCGGCTTCCACCCAGCTCCAATCATATGGACCATTACACGAGCTGCGTTTATCGCATCGTCCATAGCCAGATGAGACATTCCATATCGTTCAACCCCTGTTTCCTCTATCGCCTGTTGTAGGCCGATGGAACGATCACGGCCATAAAACAGCTTGTATTCGAGCGCCAGATCCAAGTAATCCGCCCAATCAAATGGGCAGGGGATTTTATAACGCTGACAGGCATACGCGATAACTTTTTGGTCGGAATCGCCCCAACATGCCAGCCATGTGCTACCAGGCTCATAGGCTTGCCTCATGCGTGACAAAAGTTCGGTGAACACAATTCCCCCATCCACATCCTTCTGTTGGATCATGGTAATATTATAGCATTCCGGTTTGATTTTTGGAAAATACTGCGGTCGCACAAAAGTCTGTATAACTGGCGTTTCCAAATAGTCCGGCGGTGACAGCCGAACTGCTCCGGCTTCAATCACTTCAGGGAAAAAAGCCCGAGGCCGTCCTGGACCTGGATCATGCATCGTAAATTCAAAATCCGCTACCAACAAACTTCGCTTGCTGCTCAAACGAATATCACCCTTTCTAACTGCGAAATTCACTTTATCAATATACTGTTTGTTATTCGTGCCAAATCAGTTTGATTCCTGCGCACTTATCCCGTATGCGTTAATCCGGGAAAGAAGGAGGAGCCTTATGGATACCTCACGTAAATACGAATTTTCCTGGGACTTGCTCGGAGATTTGCAACTGGGACGTCCCAATTTAGGTCCATCTACTCGTCTGGAAGTCTATCGTTTAATGTTGTTTTGTTTCAGGGACGTTTTAGAAAAAAATCTGGGCACAGTAAAAACGGATCATCTTTTTTATGAGGCTGGTTACTTGGCGGGAACTCAGCTGTATGATCACCTGATTGGTACTCCGGACAGCCTGAACGATTTCGTTGTCCGTCTGCAAAAAGTGCTTTTAGAACTGGGAATTGGAATCTTGCGCGTCGAGCAGGCTGATACGGAAAAGGGCGAATTCATGTTTACTATATCCGAGGACTTGGATTGTTCCGGCCTGCCGGAGTCCGACACCGAAGTTTGCGTTTACGATGAAGGAATCATTGCTGCCTTATTGGAGAGTTTTACCGGCAAAAAATTCCATGTCCATGAGATCGACTGTTGGTGTTCGGGTGATCGCACTTGCCGTTTCAAGGCCGTAGAAGAAAAATAACATCGGAGAATCGAGATAAAAAGCACATCACATATGGTGCCAAACCATATGTGATGTGCTTTTATTGGTTCAATAAAGACTTTACAGACGAAACTTGTCCACGGCCACTTGCAGTTCCTGCGCCATTTTGGCCAGGCTTTGACTGGATGTTGAAATTTCAGTCATCGATGCCGTCATCTCTTCTGCAGCCGCCGACACATTTTGCGACTGACCGGCGGATTCTTTGCTTACTACTTCGATATCCCTCACCGACACCACAATATTTTCACTGCCTTTAGCAATCTCGCCGATGGCTAAAGAAACATTTGACATTTGGCTCGAAACTTCATCCGTCAGCTGAGAAATTTCCTGGAATGTAACTCCTGCGGCATTTACTACATCGATTCCGACCTTCACGGAGCTTGATGCCACATCCATAGCCTGAACAGCCTTTTGTATGTCCGTTTGATTTTGCGTGATCAGTTCCGTTATTTCCTTGGCAGCTGATTCCGACTGTTCCGCCAATTTTCGTACTTCTTCCGCGACCACCGCGAACCCCCGCCCTTGTTCACCGGCGCGCGCCGCTTCGATCGCGGCATTAAGCGCGAGCAGATTGGTCTGTCCCGCAATACCGGAAATTACATTTACGATTTCTCCAATATGCCGGGAAGAATCGGCCAATTTCTCCACAGCCTCATTCACGGCCTTACTACCTTCACCAATATTGCTCATCTGCTGAACCGCACGTTCGATGGCTGAACTGCCGTTTACTGTGGCGGCTGTCGATTTTCGGCTCAGATCGGTGATGGTTTCCGCCGTTGCGGCTACTGCTTCAGCGCTGGTGGAAACTCCCTGCACTACAGCCGAAGTGTCATTAACTGCACCAAGTTGTTTTGCTGCACCTGCAGCCACTTCCGTAATAGACTGGGCCACCTGATGACTCACTTCAGCTGACTGTTCAGCGCTGGCTGTCAGTTCTTCCGACGAAGCGGCAAGCGTCTGCGACAAATCATGTACATGCTTCACAAGTTCCCGCAGATGGACCAACATTTTATTAAAATTCTGCGCCAATATTCCAACTTCATCAGCAGACTGTACTGTAACCGATTGCGTCAAATCCCCTCCGGCCACAGTTCCTGCCACTATTCCCAGTTGCATTAATGGGGCCGTGATCTTGCGCGCCAGCCACAATGTGGCCAGGAATGCAAGCAGTAAAGCTATCAATGTCGCCACAGCCACTGTTACTGCCATTTTATCGCGAGCTGCATGCGCTATCGCCAAGGATTCACCGGCAAACAAGACGCCGATCGGTTTGCCGTCCGGTCCGATAATCGGCTCATAGGAAGTCAGATACGTCATCCCCAGAATTGTCGCAACGCCGTCGAAGCTCTTACCTTGTTTCAAGACAATATCGGCAATCTTCGGATCCAGTTTGGTCCCAACTTGCCGCTGGCCATTCATCATGATCGTTGTAGACTCTCGGACGTCATCACGAAACAGCGTGGTATCCACATTAAACAGTTTCTTGGCTTTATCGACTACCTCATTCTTCGTCAGCGTCACTCCCGGAGTAACAACTCCGACGATCTGCCCCTGCGCGTTTCGCACCGGAGCCCCAGCTCGCGCAGACAACTTCACAACGGTCCCCGGTTCGACGCCCGCCGTTGTGTTACCCTTCAGCGCCTCGCGAACATTTACCTGCCCGACGACGCTATCCCCCTTTTTTTCTGGTTCATGCGTTCGGGCAATAACGATTCCTTTTTCATCTGATATGGTAACAGAATCGATTGGAGCATCCTTAATTATCTTGCCCACTACCGCCAAAACCTGCGCTGTATCTTTTGCCTCAATTGCTTTGACCACATCTGGATTGGCAGCCAACATAATCGCACGCGTCTTCATGTCCTGTTTGGTATCCTCCAGAACGCCATGCAATCCTTCAACACCGGCACGCGCCTGTCTCTTGGCGGTGGCATCGGCATAATCCGTAAAGAAATATAATACTGAACCTAGAAT
>DATMYT010000348.1:0-4084 GCA_035560855.1 Negativicutes bacterium
TCTTGATAATTTGTCCGGGAACCAATGCTTGTGTAGGCGTCAATCCATTCAAATTACGAATCGCTATAATTTTATCACGGACGTCCTCGTCCGGTTGAACTGTTATTCCTGCTAAACTCCACAAGGTATCTCCCGATACAATTTTATACGAAACCTCGTGAATCTGTTTTGGAGCCAATAGATTTTCCAAAGCTACAAACATATGATCTTTCGCGACTATGCCGGAAAACACCACAATAACTAGGATGCTTAGAACTATACTTGTATCATGCAAGAAGTGGCGGCGTTTAAATTTCGCATTGAAAATCATTTTTTAGTACACCTCCGGAACGTTTGTTCTTTAATGAAAGAATATCATAGAACAAACGTTCTTGCAATAGTTTTGCGAACATTTGTTTGCAAAACTATTGCGTAGTTGCTATAATAGCATTGTATAAAGGCTTTAACGCAAAAATATTGCGCTCATGCGGAGGTGTATTTCATTATGGGAAAAGAAGTTGCCCTTAGTCCGAAACAGCTACAAATTTTAGAAGTAATCCAATCTTCGATTCGAAAAAAAGGCTATCCACCAAGCGTGCGTGAAATTGGAGAAGCCGTCGGTCTTAAATCCCCTTCTACCGTTCATATGCACCTTAACAAACTGGAGCAACTTGGAGCTATTCGTCGCGAATCGGATAAAAACCGTGCAATTGATGTGGTGGGAGCTTCCCCCATGCGTAATGTTTCTATGGTCTCCGTTCCTCTGATTGGGCGTGTCACTGCGGGACAACCGGTACTGGCCGTGGAGAACATTGAGGAAACTTATCCCCTACCCACTGACTTGGTGGGGCATGAAAGTGTTTTTATGCTGAAAGTTGATGGGGAGAGCATGATTCAAGCCGGAATTTTTGATGGAGACTATATCATTGTACGGGACCAGGATTCGGCGCGAAATGGCGACATCGTCGTTGCCTTGGTGGATGGTGAGGAAGCGACCGTTAAACGCTTTTTTCATGAAAAAGACAGGGTTAGGCTGCAACCTGAAAACGACCGCATGGATCCGATCTATTCTCGAGATGTCGCGGTACTTGGCAAAGTTATCGGTGTATATCGAAAAATGTAGCATCAATAATATGCTAATGGTAAAAGAACAGGGATTCTGGTTTAGCATAAACCGAATCCCTGTTCTTTTACCATTAAGGCTATGGCCTGATATTCATTTTTTTCCCGGATGAAACACATCAATCAATCTGCGAACAAATCCACTGACACCTTTCGGTGCAGGTGGCGGCAACCCAATGATTTTATCGGCAATACGGGCAATATTTCGTGCCGAAATACAGTCGGGATCCATTAACATCAAGGGACATTGCTTTTTCAGTGAACGGGAGATCGCCTTATTTTCTTCTACACCGCCCAAAAACTCAATTTCCTCATTCAAGTATTGGGACACAACGCGAGTTAATCGAGACGCAATGATGCCAGCCTCCAAATCTCCCTCCACCTTGTTAATGATCAAGCGTTTTTTAGCATTGGAGTGCAAGGTGTGCATAACCTTAATAATCGCATAAGCATCGGTCATTGCATGAGGTTCAGGCGTGGTAACAAAAACAATTTCATCAGATGCCAACAAAAAGTTAGATACATCACGAGAAATACCGGCCCCAGTATCAAGCAAAATCATATCAGCTCGGCCATCAAGCTCATTAAATCCCGTAATCACTCGTGTAAACTGTGATTCACTGAGTTGCGTCAGTTCTTGCAATCCTGAGCCGCCCGGGATAACCATGAACCCACCCGGCGCTGGCAGCGCTATATCCATGATTCCTTTTTGTCCACTGACCACATGTCCCAAATGATATTGGGGCGATAAGCCCAGTACCACATCGACGTTGGCTGTTCCAAGGTCTGTATCGATGACTACTACCTTTTTGCCGGCAGCTGCAAATGCAACTGCGAGGTTTGTTGTCAATGTTGTCTTGCCCACGCCGCCCTTGCCGCTGGTCACCGCAATCACCCGCACAGATGTGGCGGCTCCAGCACTAGCAGGAGCCGTTCGTCCTGACCGGGACACCGATGTTGGCCGCATCAATGTATATGAATGGTTGCCCGTAATATCCCGCCCGATTATTTCTGCCGGAAATACCAAAGAAACGGCATCTTGTCCGCCCATGGAGACTTCTATTCTAGCGCCAACGGGCCAAAGCAAAATTTTACCGTCGTCATAAGGAATGCTGATAGAAAAAGTATGGAGCGAAACTTCGACAATTCGCGTAGAAAAAGCCGTCTGTTCCGGTTTTGACAACAAATGAACCAAAACAGGAACTCCGACAACAAAAGCAACCGAGTCTCCCTGAATCACAGTACTTGTATTTTCGCTCGACATTAAGCTGCCCCCGTCTTATTCATCAAAACTATCCGTATTAACGGGACGTTGACGTTGATGGCGGTTGAGAACGCGCTGGTTTTCCATTCAGTGTGATCGTTCCAGTTACAGGCTTAGTCGTAGGTTTGTCTTTCGGGTTATCCGTTGTTTTTTTCGGGTCGGCCGCTACAGGCGTTTTCCCATCCAGTGTTTTTGTTCCCACTTTCACGATGCGATTGACAGGATCATAGTCATCCATCGCCAATAACTGGCTGACCTGCTTTCCGTTGATCGTGCGAATTCGATACGTAGATACCCTAAATCCGCGTTGTGGGGATTCCTCTACTTCTTCCTTTCCGACTTCCAGTGTCGGGTCTGGTTGTTTGATTTCAACAGGTTCGATCACTTTATGCACAACATAGTCCAGCTCTATTGGCGGCGGTACATCTTTGGCGTCGCCCAGAACGGCAAAAACCAGTTCCGTATCTGTTACCACCGAATGAATCAGGACTGAATGCTTCAGATTGTTTTTGAACTTGAAGTCAATTTGACCATCGACAACTGTCGCATCAAACCCCAGAGGTACATAGCCGATTGCACGTCCATGATTGGTTCGATCCACAATATCCAAATCCGCCAACAGAACAGCATTATAAAGAGTACTGCTGACTTGGCACACTCCCCCGCCCCAGTCCGGTACGAGTTTTCCGTCAAGTATCACGGGAGCCATCCGAAACCCTTCTTGTTGCGTTCGATGCCCCACATATTGATTATAAGAGAACACGTCTCCAGGCTTCAATACGATCCCGTGAATTCGTTCGGTAGCCAAGCGAAGGTTCGCATTTCGGTTGTCATCCCATGGTTTGAAGGTTGTGGAATAAGACGCGAGCACTGTATTTATTCCTGCATACTGATCATCAGAAATCTTGGCTAGCTGCTTGTCAAAGACAAGTTCTATCACAAAAGCCATTTGTTTTTGCGGTAGTTTAAATGCTTGTTCGACTGTTTTTTCTACGTTCAATTTTCGGCCTTCCACCGCAGGAATAAGCGCCACGCTTTTGTTTGGAAGCGAAACAACTAAGGACGCATCCCGCGCCTGACGATCAGTTTGAGCAGCCAACAATGACAGTATTTCAGACAATTTGGATCGGTTCAAATCAACCGCAATCGGCAATAGTTGCGGCTCATCCGTTGCAGTCAGACGTTGCTTCCAACGCAAGACAAGATCGGATTCACGCCCGACTGCATAAGCGGAAGTAATGCTTCGCTTCAAATCAACAGAAAGATCAATATCAGATGGCTGAATAAACCATACTCTGGTTTGATCAGTAATCATTATTGGCGCTGCCGTAGCAGCATTCATCGATTCCTGGAGTTTCTTTTCGGCTTCATTGGGTAGCAAACCACCAACATCAACTGAAGCAACGTGGACATTGGGGAGTAGCTTGGGATCGCGAAGAATCAGCTGATCAGCAGTAACAAGACCAACTGCCGCCATTGCAAGCAATGCCGACAGGGTCCAACTCAATTTGCGTCTTACACTCATTTGCCTCAAATCCAATATGACGACACATCCATTCGAAAATGTTAGATATTATGATAGGACAATATCCACGCAAACAGGACTGCAAGAACAACCCAAAATGCGATCTGAATCAAAGTGTCGCCGCCCGGCAAGATAAATACGCGGGGTAATGCAATCAACGCAATATAAGAAAAAGCTCCGCACCAGTATAGGGC
>DATMYT010000349.1:0-3379 GCA_035560855.1 Negativicutes bacterium
TTCTATTATACTACACTTTGCCGAAGTGGCGGACGAGTCAACCGGTGCTACTCTGCAATTGCAGGAAAGGGGAAATCGTCGGCGAATGAGTAGGTAGGAAGACGGAGGGTGTCGTGGATGTAAAAACATTGTCGAAGGACCCGAATTTGATATTGGATCAATTGCTGGAACTGCGGGAAAAAGTTTACGCGGAAGGCCTGGAAAGATTCCGCGGCTGGTACTTGCGCATTTCGCGGCTTTCTTTTGTGCCCAGCGCATTGAATCTGGCTTTTTATCTCGCGTTGCGACAGCGCGACTTGCGGGATTTGCAGCGACATCTCAAACCACTGGGATTGTCGACGATGGGACGCAGCGAAGCTGGCGCCATCGCCAATCTGGATGCTGTCATCGCTTCCCTTGCTTGCATTGTCCATCGCCAAGACGAGGTGAAAATCCGGCATCCGCGTCCGGATCGATTTTATAAGGGCGAATGGAGTCTCGACCGTCAGACAAAACTGATTTTGGGACCCAAGCCGCCGAAACGTAAAGTCAGGATCATGGTGACGCTTTCGTCCCAGTGCGCAACGGATTATCCCTTGGTCAGGCAATTACTGACTTGTGGCATGAATATCGCGCGGATCAATTGCGCCCATGATGAGCGGGAGATCTGGCGGGCGATGATCGACAACGTCCGGCAGGCGGAGAAAGAACTCGGAAAAACGTGCAAGGTGCTTATGGAACTGGCCGGACCCAAGATTCGGATCGATGCGGTAAAGTTTGTAGGGAAAAGAGAAAAAGTAAGCGTTGGAAACAGGATTTTTCTGACGAAAGGCGAGCCGCTGGGGGATCACGACCGGACGGACGAATCCATAGCGGCTACGATTCGCTGCAACCGTCCCGAAATGCTTGGCTTTTTGCGCATAGGCGACCCGTTGCATATCGACGATGGAAAAATATCCGCAGTGGTGAATGCGGTCTGGACGAAAGGCGTGTTGCTGAAAGTCTTGTCTACGGCAAAGATGAAGCCTGTGAAACTGAAAAGCGGCCAGGGCTTACATTTTCACAGCCGACATATTTCAGTTCCGATCATCACGCCGAAGGATCGACAGGATCTGGATTTCATTGTCACGGGCGCGGATGCCATCGGTATTTCCTGGGTGAAATCAGCGGAAGACATTTCCGCAGTACAGGAAGAGCTGACTCGGCGGCTGGGCGACAAAATGTGTCGGCTACCGTTGGTCGTCAAAATCGAGACGGCCGACGCAGTCGACAATCTGTCGGAAATTATCGTGCGTGCTGCGTCCAGACAACCGTTTGCGCTTATGATCGCCCGGGGCGATCTGGCGATGGAGGTGGGATATGAGCGACTGGCCGAGCTGCAGGAAGAGATCCTCTGGATCAGTGAGGCGGCTCATGTACCGGTCATCTGGGCGACGCAAGTACTCGAAAGCCTCGTGAAGTATGGAACGCCGTCGCGGGCGGAGATGACGGACGCAGCCATGTCGGAAAGGGCGGAATGCGTGATGTTGAACAAGGGGCCGTTCATTGTGGATGCGGTGGTGCTGTTGGATCATGTACTGATGCGCATGAAGGAGCACCAGCAGAAAAAGTCGTCGCAACTCGGCGCTTTGAAAAATTTATCCGGGGTTCCTTAGCCGCCAGGGCCCACAGGTAAAGGGATGCGACCGACCCATAAGGTGAGTAGCGTTTCCGATATCGATCAAACTGAGCTCGGGTCAGCTTGGACAATCCATATAAATTCATCATGCCGCGCCGGATCGCCAGATCTCCCCAGCTGACGACATCCGGCCGTTCGAGGGAGAAGATCAGCAACATTTCAGCGGTCCAGACTCCAACGCCATTCAGGGCGGCAAGACTTTCGATAATCTCGCTGTCGGTCAGAGAAGGAAACCCTAGTATATTGAGCTTGTTTTGCAGTGCGGCCTCGCCGACTCCCTTGATGTAAAGGGTTTTGCGCATGGAGAGGCCGCATTGCTGTATCTGCCCGGCGGTGGTATCGGTGATGGCGCTCGGCGTAATCTCGCCGCACACGAGGCGCAGCCTGCTCCAGACGGTAGCGGCGGCTTTGGTGGCGATCTGCTGGGCAACGATGCTGTGGATGAGGGCGGAGAAAAGATCGGGCATGACTTCCCTCTCAATCGGTCCGATGCTGTCGATGGCCAGGGCCAGTTTTTTATCTTTCCTTTTCAGATGTTCGATCTCCACCGATCCATAGTTAAAGATTGGCACGGGACGCCTCCGATGAAGCTGGTTTTTCCAGCGCTTTTTTTATCCGGTATTCGCCGGGGCTGACGCCGTATTTCTTTTTGAAGCAGGCGTAAAAACTGGACAGGCTGCCGAAGCCACTGAGGAGTGCGACGTTCAGGATCGACATATCGGAGATGGCCAAGCATTTCAGCGCATTCGTCAATCGCAGCTCATTCTGGTATTCCGTGGGCGTCATGCCGTATTCCTGCTGAAACAGCCGCGTCAGGTGGTGGGGACTGACAGGGAACTGCTTTAGCTGCGATGCGAGTTTTTCGCGGTCGGAAAAATCCCTGTCGTAAATGGCTTTGATCTGGCGGAGCAGTTCCCGCGTCGGGGCATATTCCAGCAGATCGGGGCGGCAGCGCTTGCAGGGGCGCATTCCCAAAGCGTATGCGTCGGTGATCGCCGCGAAAAATTCGACATTTTCCTGGCGCGGGGTTTTGGACTTGCAGGATGGTCGACAGAAGATGCCGGTCGTTTTCACGCCATAGAAAAACTGGCCGTCATAGGTGGGGTCGCACTGAACAACAGCGTTCCATCTTTCCTTATTCGAAAGCGTCATGAGCTTTGCACGCGCCTTTGCTGTTCCAGATTCAGCAGCAGTTCCTTGACGTTCAGGCCGCCCCGGTACCCGACCAATTTTTGGTTGGCGCCAATCACCCGGTGGCAGGGAATGAAGAGCGGCAAGGGGTTTTTATTGTTGGCGAGGCCGACGGCGCGGGCTGCCTTGGGATTGCCGAGCGAGTCGGCGATTTCACGGTAGCTGCGGGTTTCTCCATAAGGGATTGCGCGCAGTTTTTCCCAGACGCGTTGCATATAGTCCGTGCCGCTTGGCGCGAGGGGAAGCGTGAACGATTCAAGCTGTCCGGCAAAGTAGAGCTGGAGCTGCCGGTGCGCTTCCCGCAAAAGATCCGTTTCTTCCACGAGGGCATCCGCCGGGCAGGGTTCGCCTTCGAAGAACAGATGGGTTAGGGCGTTGTTGTTTTCGACGATTCCGAGAGAACCGATGGGGGTCTGATAATAAAACATCGTTTTCATTTTCAGCCGTATCTCCTATTTTTGAAATGGGTGGCGCGAGGTTTCTAATCACAGTTTACCAAAAAAAGCTGCGCCCTGTCTTACTGATTTTTGC
>DATMYT010000350.1:0-2908 GCA_035560855.1 Negativicutes bacterium
ATGCAAAGAGTGGATGGACGAGCAAATGACGAACTGCGCCCGGTGACAATGACCCGAAATTATCTGAAATTTGCCGAAGGATCGGTGATGATTGAGGTGGGAGATACTCGGGTATTGTGCAGCGCCAGTGTGGAGGAAAAAGTTCCTCCTTTTCTCAAAGGTAGCGGTAGTGGCTGGGTGACGGCGGAATATTCTCTGCTGCCTCGTTCGACAGGAACCCGAAATCAGCGGGAAGCTGCCAAAGGCAAGTTGACAGGGCGGACACATGAGATTCAACGTCTGATTGGTCGTTCGCTGCGTAGTGTGGTTGATTTGCAGGCGTTGGGAGAGCGCACGATCTGGATTGACTGCGATGTGATTCAAGCGGATGGAGGTACTCGCACAGCTTCGATTACGGGTGCATTCGTCGCCTTGATTGATGCGCTGGTAAAGATGGGATTTGATGAAACCAAGACCTTTCCGGTTCGTGATTTTTTGGCGGCCGTGAGTGTTGGTGTGCTGCCGGGTGGACCGGCGTTGGATCTTTGTTACGTCGAAGATTCATCGGCCATTGTCGATATGAATTTGGTGATGACTGGTGCCGGAAGTTTTGTTGAAGTTCAGGGAACGGGCGAAAAAGCGCCGTTTAATAAGCAGGAACTGGCTGAGTTGCTGCGCCTCGGAGAAAAAGGAATTGGACAACTGATGCAGATGCAAAAGGATATTCTGGGAACTTTGGCGCAGAGAGTGGGAAAATAAGCATGCGCAGGATTATTGTTGGCACGCGGAACGCGGGGAAAATTCGCGAAATTCAGGCGGCGCTGGCAGATTTGCCCTTTGAAGTGACAGGATTGCCTGACAAGAATATCCCAGATGTCGAGGAAACGGAAACAACATTTCAGGGAAATGCTATCCTCAAGGCACGGTATTATTCGTTGAACACCAACGAGTATTGTCTGGCGGATGATTCGGGGCTGGAAGTAGATGCACTTGCTGGGGAGCCGGGAGTTTACTCGGCGCGGTATGCAGGGAAAAACGCATCTGATGCCGATAATAACAAAAAATTATTGGTGGCGCTGAGGGAGGTGCCACCAATTGCACGAACTGCTCGATTCCGCAGTGTATTGGCTTTGGCTGGGCCTGACGGGAGTCTTTTGCTGACTGACGGAGTGTGTGAAGGCTTGATCCTGTCTGAAGCACGGGGAACCGCTGGTTTTGGGTATGATCCTTTGTTTTACGTGCCCGATCAGGGGAAAACATTAGCGGAAATGAGCGTGGAAGAAAAAAACAAAATCAGCCATCGGGGCAACGCGCTCAAAAGTTTTAAGAATAAACTGCTACAGGAAAATAGGCAGGGTTGAGTGTTATGCGCATCGGTGTTATCGGAGATACCCATGGAGATATTCATTCCATCAAACAGGCTGTTGGAGCTATTGGACCTGTTGATCTTTGGATGCATACCGGCGATTTTTTTCGGGACGCTTTGGTTCTGGGGACGTTCGTTGACGTTCCGGTTACGTCGGTGGCAGGGAATTGTGATGGGCGGGTTGACGCAAAGGCGGATGAATTTGTCGAGATGGCAGGTTATCAAATTTGGTTGACGCATGGACACCGCCATGGCGTAAAACAAAATCTGAAGGATCTACGCGACTGGGCACAACGATATGAGGCGGATATTGTTGTATTTGGACATACGCATCAACCGGAAAGCATTGTAGAGAAGGGCCTTTTGCTGTTCAATCCTGGCAGTTGTTCCATGCCGAAGCGGGGGAAAAGTCGGACTTGCGGTATGATAGATTTGATGCCTGAACGACAAGGAATTTTTCCTCATATTATTAGCATACCCTGAAGGAGCTTTTTCATATATGTAGAATATACTATATGAACGTTCGGTGAAACTTGTTGTTTATCAGGACGAATAAGACGAGAACTGAGGGATGAAGATGGATATCCGTGAAGAGGCATTAAAACTAAGACGAAAACACCAGGGATTGCTGGAAATCCACGCAAAAACATCGTTGACTACAAGAGAAGATCTCAGCATCGTTTACACGCCAGGTGTGGCGGAACCATGCAAAGATATCAAGGTTAATCCAGACTTATCCTTCGAGTTGACGTGCCGGGGCAATATGGTCGGGATTATAACCGACGGAACTCGTGTTCTCGGCCTCGGTGACATTGGTCCGGTTGCCGCCATGCCGGTGATGGAGGGAAAAGCTCTGCTGTTTAAAACGTTCGGTGATGTGGACGCGATTCCCATTTGTATTGATGCCAAAGATCCGGACAAATTCATCGATATGGTAAAACGCTTGGAACCAACTTTTGGCGGGATCAACTTAGAGGATATCTCTTCTCCGAAGTGTTATGACATTGAAGATGCATTGATTGAACAAATGAATATTCCTGTATTTCATGACGATCAGCATGGGACTGCCATAGCCGCTTTGGCTACAATTATCGGTGGATTGCGTCTGGTTCAAAAAGACCTCGCGACAGCTCGTATTGTTATGAATGGAGCGGGAGCGGCCGGATCTGCAATTGGGCGATTGTTGGTTCGGGCTGGCGCAAAAAACTTGATCATGGTGGATGTTCAGGGTGCATTATATGATGGAATGCCAGGACTGAACCGCATTCAGGACCAGTTGGCAAAGAATACAAATTCTGCGAAACGCACCGGGAAACTGGTTGAGATTGCCAAAGGGGCTGATGTTCTGATTGGAGCATCGGGACCGGGTCTATTTACGCAAGAAATTATCGGCAGTCTAGCAAAAGATTCTATTGTGTTAGGCCTGGCCAATCCTGTGCCTGAGGTGATGTACCCCGATGCAAAGGCCGCCGGTGCAAGGGTCGTAGGAACCGGTCGCTCCGATGCACCAAACCAGACTAATAATGTTACCGTGTTTCCAGGAATATTCCGGGGAGCACTTGA
>DATMYT010000351.1:0-2939 GCA_035560855.1 Negativicutes bacterium
CTCATTATCTACTTTCGCAATAAGATTTTGCATTTTTTCTTCCTTTAGTGTCAACGCGGTAGCAGTTACCAAAATTCGTTTATTGGCATTTGTGTTTTTTTCCACCGCAAGTTTTACCGCTGGTTCCATGCCGATGATGGGAATGCAATATTTCGACCGCAAATCTTCGATTGCTACACTTGTAGCCGTATTACAGGCAATCACGATCGCTTTGACACCTTGTTGAACAATAAACTCGATAGCATTAAAAACATGTTTTCTTACTTCATCTTTAGGTTTGGGCCCATACGGAACATTCAAGGTGTCAGCATAATATATATAGTCTTCACGAGGTAGCATTTTTAATGTGTCGTGCAATACGGACAGCCCTCCAATACCAGAATCAAAAAAACCTATTTTCATTTCTATTTCCTCCTTTAGTAACGGGTTATAATTGGATCCTTAGTAGCATTGCATTTTGGAGTAGTGCATAATATAAGTATGAATCAAATTGTGGTGCGTCGATTTGCAACGGTCTGCCTACTGTTATTGGGATTGTTTTTTTTATTTGTTCCATCGGCGGCAGCACAGGGAATTCCTGTGCTGCTTTATCACCGCGTAAATGACCAGGAAACAGACTGGTCATTGCTTACAGTTTCCACAGCTGAATTTTCCCGGCAGCTACAATTGCTGCGTAATCACGGTTTTCAAACTATCACGCCAGAGCAACTGGGCGCCTTCATGCGTGAAGAGCAGGTCACGTTGCCTGACAAGCCCCTTCTCATTACTTTTGATGATGGCCACACTGACAACTATACCCAGGCATTTCCTCTCTTGAAGAACGCTGGTTACAGCGCAACAATCTTTATGGTCGGAATAAACTTTGACCGCGCTAATCGACTGACTAGTGCACAAATCCGCAAAATGACCGCGAACGGTTTCTCAATCGGCGCGCATTCGATGACGCACCCTATCCTGACGAAATTGAACACCCCTAAGCTGCAAGCGGAAATAAGAGGCAGCAAAAAAAAAGCCGAGGAAGTCATCCGCGCGGAAGTTGGCTATTTTGCTTATCCTGGTGGATTTTATAATTTAGCTACTGTTGAAGCGGTTCAGCTGGCGGGGTTTCAGGGCGCCTTTAGTGTGCTTTCCGGATTGAATCAACCGAACCGGGACAACATCTACCTGCTACGACGTATCCCCATTTTTCGCTACACTGATTTTGACCAACTTCTGGAGAAGCTGATCGAACCCCCATCGAAACCGTCTCTGCTGGATTATTAAAAAATCACTTCTTCTGTTTGTGGAATATAGCTAAGGGAAGGGGGAAAACCCGTGGTTACTGCAGCTTACCAAATACAGCCACTTGCCGAAAAGGAAGTGCAGCTTGCCGTTGACTGGGCAGCAGCTGAAGGATGGAATCCTGGGCTCAATGATGCACGCTTGTTTTACAGCGCTGATACTCAGGGATTTTTGGCAGGCTTCTTAGACGGTCAGCCTATTGCAACCATATCCGCGATACGCTATGGCAAACACTTCGGCTTTATCGGGTTCTACATTGTAAAACCGGAGTTTCGTGGGAAAGGTTTTGGCCTGCGCCTATGGCAAGCTGGTATGGCTCAGCTCGCAGGACGCACCATTGGACTTGACGGCGTAGTTACCCAACAAGATAACTACCTAAAATCCGGCTTCAAACTAGCTTACCGCAATATACGCTATCAAGCGCTATTTTCCAATTTTCCTGTTGATAATCCAAGCATCGCCGCTCTAAATGCTGTACCTTTTAACATGCTGACGGCTTATGACAGTACTTGCTTTTTCACACCACGACCAGATTTTTTAAGGCGCTGGATTGACCAGTCGGCAAGTCGGGCGGTGGGATATATGGCTAATGGCGCATTGCAAGGCTATGGAGTTATTCGACAGTGCGGCACAGGCTACAAGATAGGGCCATTGTTCGCCGATAGCCCAATCATTGCCGATCAACTATTGATCGCACTTGCGTCTTATGCCAAAGGGCAAACTGTTTTTCTGGATGTGCCTGAACCCAACGCCGCTGCCGCAGCTTTAGTTAATCAGCATTCTATGTTGCCGGTGTTTCATACAGCCCGAATGTACACTGGCGATGCGCCGTCCATTAACCTGAACAAAGTATTCGGCGTAACCTCGTTCGAATTGGGTTAATTCTTAATTTCTGAAACCACCATATTTTATTTTGGGACCGCAATAATGTAAACATTTCTAACCACTCTCCCCGGATCGAGATATTGTACATCAAACCACATATCTCTGAAACGCCAAGCATTAAAGGATGAAATCCCTTCCGGAGTAAACGGATTCGTCCAATGTGCGGCCGGATCGGCGAAGAATAAGGTGTCAGCACCCTTGCCTGGGGACTCGCTTGCAGCATAATACCCAGTTGCAACCACCCAATGTCCTCCCCAATCAATCCATTCCACCAGTACCGGGACGCCCTGTTTCAAATTTGCCCGAATCATCTCCAAGGTTCCATTTTCCCCAACGGTTGCAGAAAACCCATTTGTATTGAGCCAAGCAGCAATTTGGCTTTGCGAAGTACCCGGTTTGGGCGACGAAAGACTTCCCGTTCCCATTTCTTTCGCAATCCGCATTTCCGTAGTCTGGTTCATTTCTGTTGCAGGCAACTTGCCATACCAATTGAGTAAGGACATCACCGCCGCTGATCCGCAAGTATAATCTGTTGTTTGTTGATAGCCCTTAACCCCCAGCGATATGTAATAGGGGTTTGGTTTCATCTCATAATAGTTGGCAGCGCCAACTGAACTTGGCAAGTTTTGTGCATAAACAGGTTGAATAAACCAAACAAGGCAGCAAACGCACAAAAAGGCAATTCTATTGATCGATTTTCTTTGCATCCACCCCATTATCTACGGGTTTTCTCCTTTGCGCGAAACTTTTTCAGATTTTATAGGTAATTTTTT
>DATMYT010000352.1:0-6574 GCA_035560855.1 Negativicutes bacterium
GTAAAGGAGTCATGAACAATACAACTGGAGGAGATAGTATGGAATTTAATTTTGCCCACAACAATTTTAATGTATTGAATCTCGAGAAAAGTGTCGCATTTTATAAAGAGGCTTTAAACCTAACTGAAGTTAGACGCAACGAAAAACCCGACTTTACCTTGATTTATCTTGGGGATGGCAAAACAGCCCACACGTTGGAACTGACTTGGCTGAAAGGCCGGACCGAACCTTATAATTTGGGAGAAAATGAGTTCCATCTGGCGTTTCGGGTGGATGATTTTGATAAGGCATACGAACTACATAAAAAAATGGGTTGTATCTGTTATGAAAATAAAGCGATGGGAATTTACTTTATTGCTGATCCTGATGGATATTGGCTGGAGATTATCCCGACGCGAAAATAATCATGTGTCTGAAAATGAGCTCGCTGACTTTCAGCGGGCTTTTTTGATATGATAAGAGATGAGTATTATAGTGACAAGCCTGCAAGGATAACGGGTGCTTTAGCCGAATACTATATCCTGGGTGGACATGGGGAGTGAAATGGTGAGTGTGAAGTTTTGGATTCGCATTCTGCTGAGCGGAGTAATGATTCTGATGATTTCCTTCCCTGCCATAGCTGAAATGGCAGAGGGGGAGAGACTGCAACTGTTGTTGTCTGCTCCCTGGTATGGGTCTTATGTTTGCAATCAGGGGCTAACGCGATTGCGTTTGACGCTTCATTCACTGCCTGGAGGCGACGGAAACCGGATGGAAGCAGAATTCGCTTTTTCACCTGATCCGGATAATCCATCGGTGCCAACGGGATTGTTTCGGCTGAGCGGGTCATTGAATCAGGCATCGAGGATGCTTGTGCTGAAACAGGACCGCTGGCTGGAGCAACCAACAGATCCGAGTTATCGTATGGTAGATATGGAAGGCCAGCTGGTCATCGGCGAAGAACAGGCGATGATTCGGGGCCGAGTGACAACTTATGGGTGTCAGGACTTTGCGGTGTGGCAGTTTTTTACGGATGCGGCGACGAGTCGTTGACATGGAACACGGAGGTGAAAGATGAATACTTGGCAGGAACTTTGGCGATTGTTTGAAAAAGGCGGTTTTGTCATGCCGCTGCTGTTGGTGGGATCAATCATGGCTGTGGCGGTTGGGGTTGAGCGATATCGGGTATTTCGACTGGCTATCGGTGATACCGTGACAATGCGGGAAAAACTGGAGCCACACTTGCTGGCGGGCGAGTGGGCGGAGGCGTTGGCGGTGTCGCAGCAGTATGAAAATTTATCGGCCTATGTTGCCTCGGCAGGATTGGGGCAAGTAGAACGGGGGGACCGTGCCGTTGAGCTGGCGATGGAAGGTGCGGCCAATCGAGGAGCCTCACGCCTGCGTCAACGGCTGGATCTGTTGAGCCTGATGGTAACGATGGCTCCTTTATTGGGATTGCTTGGGACTGTCATCGGCATGATCCGGGCTTTTAATGTACTGAATGTCAGTTCCGGTCAACCCTTCGCTATCACTGGCGGAGTCGGTGAGGCATTGGTGGCTACGGCTGCCGGTTTGTGCGTTGCAATTTTGTCGATATCCCTGTTGGCCTATTTTCGGGCAAAACTGGATGGTGTACTCAATGATGCGGAAGAAACAGCGGCCATGATTTTGACGGCATTGCTGGAGCAAAACCCATGAAGCTTCGAGAACGTAGGATTGTTGAAAATCCACGGCTGATGATCATTCCCATGATCGATATCATGTTTTTTTTGCTGGTATTTTTCATGATGAGCACTATGTTTATGGTGGAGCAAAAAGTTCTGCCGGTTGTGCTGCCTGCAGCGTCTGCCGCAGAACTTGACACGGGGAGGACTGCGCCAATCACGGTGATGGCGGACGGAAGCCTTCGTTTTGCCGAAGATGCTGTTTCGCTCGCACTCCTGGAAGCACGGGCCCGTTCAGAAATGATGAAAGATAAAGAGACGCGCTTTGTGCTCCGGGCTGATCGCACCGTTGCATACGGAAAGGTCGTGGAAGTGATGAATACGCTGCGCAAAATCGGGGTACAGCGATTGACCGTTGCAGTGGAACCCATACAGTGAAACGGCCTCGATCGTCATCCCGCGAGTTTTGGATCGCGATCGGTGTTTCGGCAATGCTTCACGTGTTGGTGGGGTCGGTTTTTTGGGTAACGTGGGAGCATATGCCGAATGATAGCATGGAAACCGAAGTGGAGTGGACTTGGAGTGCGCCGACTGCAAGCAAAGAACAAACTGTTGCATCGGGTTCCCGTACAGCTACAACGTTACCATCATCCAACACGGGTCCAAGCGAGGAAAAAACACCGACAGCCACAAAAACTGATCCGCCAAAAGGCGCGGCGCTTCCAGAGAAGTCCCCGGGCACTGCCGATGGGACAACAACTAAAGCCAACCCGGCGCAAACTGCGGCAACACCAAAGTCGAGTGCGTCGGGCGTTGGTCCTGCTGGTGGTCCAGCCGCTTTGCCGACGATTCCCTCAGGGGGGGCAGCGCCCGGAACTGAAGGTTTGGGTGCCGGGGAGTCAAGCGGCTATGCTCTTGTCCCGCCAAAACTCAGGGCACATCCGGCAACGCTGTTGCCGGCGGAGGCGGCAAGGGCGGGGTTGTCAGGAAACGTGCTGCTGCTTGTAGAGGTTTTGGAAAATGGCGGAGTCGGAAAGATTATTGTCAGCAGGTCCAGTGGCTCAAAAATACTGGATGAAGCTGCCAGTGAAAGTGTGTCGAGGTGGCGGTTTGATCCGGCGTGGGAACCTCAGGGAAAAAAGCCGGTCCGGGTAATGACTTCGGTATGGGTTCGTTATGCTAAAGAAGGGGGCTGAATGAGCGGTGCAGGGAAAAAGAATATTGGTGCTTTTGATGATGTTCTTGGCTTGGGCGATTCAGGCCGCCGCAGCTTCGGCTGTTCCGGTTGCATCGCAAATAACGATGGGCGGCGAAGTCCGCAATTATTGGATGTATGCTCCGGCGGGCCTTGACAAAGCAAAGCCTGCGCCACTTTTGTTTGTTCTGCATGGGAGTGCGGGCAGCGGCGAAGACATGATGACTATAACCCAAAGGGGTTTTGAACGAATCGCCGATAAAGAAAAAATTGTCGTTGTTTATCCAGATGCATTGGAGCGGCGTTGGAACGATCAAGACGGGACTGTGGACGATGCCGGATTTTTGTTGGCGGTTGTGGATAAGTTGGCGGCTGAATTATTGATAGACAAGAAGCAGGTTTATGTGGCGGGCATTTCGAACGGAGGAATGATGGCGCAGCGGATGGCCTGTGAGTTTTCGGACCGGGTGGCGGGGATCGCTATTGTGGCGGGCAGTATGCCGGAGATGTTGGCGAAAAAATGCAAGCCGTCACGCTCTTTGCCGGTGATAATCTTTCATGGGATAGAAGATCCGATTGTCCCATGGAACGGGGGAGCGGTCGCTGGGTTTGAGGACTTCGGCAAGGTGCTGTCGGTTCGAAAAACCGCTGAATTTTGGGCGGCAAACAACCGATGTCGAGAGACTGCTGTGGGCGTGCCGGAACCTGATCGAGACCTGGGGGACGGAACGCGTGTGCGAATCGAAAAATTTGCGGACTGTGCATCCAAAGCTGAAGTTGCGCTGATAGTTATTGAAGGTGGCGGCCATACTTGGCCGGGAGGGTATCAGTATCTGCCGGAACGTTTTATCGGTAAAACGTCACGGGATATTGACGCCAACCGAATAATATGGGACTTTTTCCGGCGGCTTTCTAACTGAAATGCAGCAAGTGATGAACTGGAGGATTCAATAACAAGATGGAATGGACGACAGAGTGGATTGGCATTGCCGCCGGGTTGTTAACGACGTGTGCGTTTTTCCCCCAGGTTGTAAAAACGGTGCGAAGTCGATCAACCGGTGATCTTTCATGGGCGTGGCTGGTCATGATGACCACAGGCGTGTTTCTTTGGTTGATTTATGGTTATTATATGGGTAGCCCGTCTGTGTTTGTAGCGAACGTAATCACGTTTGGCTCGTTGTTAGTGTTATTGTATGTAAAAATTTCCTCATTCCGGAGTTCATAAAAGGACGTGGCTTAATGCTGATACTCTTGGCAGCTGGGTGGGCTGTTACCTATGCAAACCGCACGGTTATTTATCCTTTGCTTTCTATTATCGCCGCCGAATATTCCCTGTCTTCGGCTGATGCCGGACTACTGACAGGGAGTTATTTTCTTACCTATCTGTTGTTGCAGATTCCCGCAGGTGTATTGGGCGACCGGTTCGGGATGAAGCGAGTCATGCTGTGGACTTATGCGATTGCTGCGATTGGCGCCATTGGGCTGGGCCTTGCGGTCGGCCATTATGCGGCGATGGTATTGTGCATGGCTGTGCATGGACTGGGGGCCGGGGGCTTTTATCCATCTTCGTTCGGAATGATGATGCAAAAAACAGAGCCAGGGCGGCGTGCCTTCAGCTCGGCGCTGATCGGAATCGGCATGGCGGTAGGGCTGTTGGCTGGGATGACATTTGGCGGAACCCTGTATGAAATGTTCCAAAGTATCCGGGTGCCGATTTTGGTGGTAGCTCTGCCCTCTGTCGTGATTTTGTTTTTATTTTATCGCTATCTGCCGGATACAGTGGGAGCTCCGACACCGGCCTGGACCCAATATCGGGCGATCTTGCTGGATTGGGATTTGTGGCGGATCAATCTGACAACATTTACTGCATTGTATGGTTTTTGGGTTGCCGTAACCTGGGGACCGACTTTTCTCAAAGTTGAGAGAGGCTTTTCCCTTGGGGCCGCCGGCTTCTATACCGGACTGATTGCCGTGAGCGCGATCCCGGCTTCGATGTTTTGGGGACGACTGGCGGACCGTATTGGGCGAAAAAAAGTTGCTGCTTTTGTGCTGCCGACAGCGGCGATCGTTCTGTATTTTCTGTCCGTATTGGAGAATCACGCAGCTTTGATTGGTGTGTTGATTCTGTTCGGCATGTTGAGCAACTCCGCTTTTGTTCCTTCCATGCTCGCATGGTCTGCAGACATTGTCGAAAAACGACATCCCGGTCTCATGGGGGCATCTGTAGGAAGTTTTAACTGTTCAATTATGTTTTCCGCAGTGGTGGCGCCAATTGTTTCTGGATTTTTGCGCGATCTAACGGGTTCGCTAGGTCCGGCGCTCGTAGCCGGAGCGCTGTTGATGTTTGCGGGAACGCTGTTGTTGTTGACGATTCCCGTGGTTGCACACGAGGCCGGCTAAAACGGCTTTTCGTTGTGATCCCATTGCCGCGGCGAGTGTGACGTCGATCAGTATTGAATAAAAAATGCGTCCGGGATAATTCCCAGGCGCATTTTTTTTGCAAGTTCAAGCCTGCGTTGAAAATGATTTTGATTAAGCCAACGCTTGTTTCATCTTTTCGCACGCTTCGCGCAGCATGGCTTCTTCGCGGAGATAGCAAAATCGGACATATCCTTCGCCGCGTGGACCGAAGCAGGTACCAGGCACGGTGGCAACTCCTGCTTTTTCCAGAACGATTTTTGCAAACGCTTGACTGCTGAGGCCGGTTCCCTGAATGTTTGGAAAGGCGTAAATCGCGCCCCTCGGGGCAGGACAGGAAATGCCGGGAATTTCATTCAAAGCGCCGACCATGACATCGCGAAGATGTTGATAGAAACTCATGCGTTTGCGCAAGAGCGCCGGATCTCCTTCGAGAGCGCTGACTCCTGCATATTGAATGAAAGGCGGAACGCAGGAATAAATTGTCTGGAACATCAGCCCCATTTTGGACATGAGGGCAGCGGGGCCGACAGCATACCCGAGACGCCAGCCTGACATTGAAAAGCCTTTTGAAAAACCATGGAGAATAATGGTTCGCTCCTTGCATTGATCTAATGTAGCAGGGGAGTGGTGTTGCAGTCCTTCGTAGAGGTTTTCAGAATACATTTCATCGCTAAGAAGCCACAGATCATGTTTTTTCACAATGGCGGCGATTCGCTCCGCTTCGTCTTTAGTCATCACAGCGCCAGTTGGATTTTGCGGAGTGTTCACAATGATTAGCTTAGTCTTGTTTGTAATCTTAGCTTCCAGATCGTCGGGATTTAGACGAAAACCGTTGGATTCGTAGACCGGAACCCTCACAGCCTGAATGCCAAGATAGTTGGTGACGGCAAAATACGATGGAAAGCCGGGGTCGGGAAAGATAACTTCATCGCCGGGATCAACCAGGCAACGCACGGCAAAGTCGATGACGCTATTGGAAGGCATGACGAGGATCTGGTTCAAGTCCGGGCTAAATCCCCAGCCGCGCTCAATATAACCGCGAATGGACTGCCGCAAGGGCTCAATCCCCATAGAGTTTACATAGCGGGTGTGACCGGCGTCCAAAGCGGCTTTGGTTGCCTCAACAATGTGAGGATGCGCATCAAAATCAGAATCGCCAACTTCAAAGCGGTATACTTTGTGGCCTGCGGCTTCCATTGCCATGACAGTAGTTAGGATTTCCAACATAGGTTGACCGACAAGACCTTGCGTGAGTTTTGAAAATGGACGCATTTGCAAGACTCCTTTTTAGATGAACATTTGCACAATACATAAT
>DATMYT010000353.1:0-2778 GCA_035560855.1 Negativicutes bacterium
AAATCAAAACCACCGGTTCAACTGGTGGTATGCACGAGCCCTATAAGGGCATATTACTTGCATACCTCTCAAGAGGTACTGAAAGATTTGCCGAACGCAATACTTTTACAGGCCGCCGCTATGAAATGATTCCAAATAGTAAGACAAATATTTTGAATAAATGTTTAAGAAGCTGAGAGAGCTTGCTGTCTGTGAAGAGCAGGCGGCAAGCCCTTAAGCTTTGCCTTAATGCGTATATTATTATAATAATCGAGATAGTGAATAAGCTCGGCTATGGGTAGTGTCAATAATTATGCGCAAAAAGGTTTGCAGTCTCTGATGGAATAAAGTCATCCGGCAATGAAAACGTCTTCAACAGCCGCATCCAGATGCTTCATATTCATATACTTCTTATTGCCCCACTGCGTACCTGCGACATGTCGTAGGCGGGCACAGACCAGCATCAGGGCCGAATTGTCGTGGGGAAAGCAGCCAACCACGCGGGTGCGCCTGCGAATTTCTCTGTTCAGCCGTTCTATGGCGTTATTGATACTGATTCTTGTCCAGTGTTCCGAAGGAAAGTCAGCGTAGGTTAAAGTTTCCTCAACACCATCCTCCACTTTTTTGGCCGCCTCCTTGAGCTTCATTTCTTTGAGTGCTGCAACGACGTCCTTGGCTTTGGATCTGGCGGCAGCTTTGCTCTCTTGAGCATGAATGGCCTTAAGCATTTTTGCTACCAGTTTTCCCTTGGAGCGCTGGACGACGGAGAAAACATTGCGATAAAAGTGGACGGTACAACGTTGGTATTTGGCTTCTGGAAACCCTTCGTCAACGGCTTCTAGCATTCCTAAGCACTTATCACCAACGATAATTTTCACCCCGTTTAAACCACGGCTTTTTAGCCATTGAAAGAATCTGACCCAACTGGCCTTGTCCTCTTTCATCCCTTCGGCAGCACCGAGAACCTCATGGTATCCGTCCTCATTGACGACGATAGCCACTAGAATGGCCACATTCTCGTATTCACCGCCCCAGTTGCGGCACAGATAGATACCGTCGACGTAGACGTATGGATAACGCCCGCCTTGCAGGGAACGGTTGCGCCAGTCCTCAATATGGACGTAGGCTTTTTTATTCAGCTCACTAATGGTGGAAAGAGATACCTTGCTACCCCACGGCGCTTCTGTGATATCCTCCACACGGCGAACAGAGACGCCGGCAAGATACATCTCAATAAGCGCTTCTTTTCATGATATATGTCTGTGATCTGTTCTTTAATCGCGCTGTATTTATCCGGCTCGGCTCTGCGTTTTGCGTAGTAGTAATAGGTTGAGCGTGGTAGGCCAGACACTTCAATGAGTAGCGAAATTTTATGCTTATGCCTTAGTTCCCAGATCACCTGCGCCTTTTGTCTCGGCGTTCCTCTTCTAAAACCAAGTCATTCGATTTTTTTAAGTAATCTACTTCTGCACGCAACCGCTGGTTTTCTGCAATTAGGTCTTCCTCAACCTTTTTGTCCAACTTTGGCTTGCTTCCTTTCTGTGTGCCGCTGGCCGCGCAAGCGCGGCCACGCCGCTCCGCATACAGGCTTTCAGCACCCTCTTCCAGATAGATGCGCTCCCAACGTTGAAGCGCTGATCTTGTGAGCTGATATTTTGCAGCAACTTCACGTTGGCTCAGTCCATTTTTGCGCATGTCTTCTATCACCTGTTGCTTAATTTCCCTGTATATCTTTTTCCTTGTACCTCTTTAAGCATAGAAACACCCCAATCGTTTTTCAGTATACCATACTGTCTAACAATTGGGGTGCAGTTCACTAAAGCGGCATGGTTTTATGCCCTGGTATTCTTACTACCCGTAAACGGGTCCATATACTCTTTGAGAGATATTTGGCCTGATGCTATATCTTCCACTAATTGATTTTTGATGTATCATGCAATTGCTGTTTTATTACCCCCTACTGTATCCACATAAAATTCTCTACACCAGAAATTTTTGCTTCTATATTTATATTTCAGATTTGCATGTCTGTCAAATATCATCAGACTGCTTTTCCCTTTGAGGTACCCCATAAATTGTGCTACACTCAAATTTGGCGGTATACATACCAGCATATGAATATGGTCAAGGCAAGCATTTGCTTCTACAATCTCTACATTCTTTTGTTCATATAACTTTCTCAGTATCTGACCTATGTCCATTTTTATCTTTCCATATTTCTCTTTCCTGCGATATTTGGGTGCGAACACAATATGGTACTGGCATCGCCATTTAGAGTGTGATAAACTTTGTATGTCGGTCATGCGACAAAACCTCCTTTTGCTAAAATAGATGCAGGTTCGTCAACCGCACTAAGAAGCAAAAGGAGGTTTTCTTGTTTCTGAACATCTTTATTCTCACTGGCAGAGCCGGTGGTTTATTCGCGCTAAAGCATTAAGAAAACAGACACCCCCGCTATTGCAGGGATGTCCGTAAGGTGCCGGCACCGACCTATTTTCCCAGGACGTCACCATCCAAGTATTTTCGGCACTGATGAGCTTAACGACCGTGTTCGGAATGGGAACGGGTGGATCCTCATCGTCATTAACACCGGCTAACGTCTTGCATAATATACACAAGACTATTTAGAATGCTTTGCACACTCAAAATTGAACAATAAAATTTCTGCGACATGCGAGACCCATAAGATCACTTAAAGGTCAAGCCCTCGACCGATTAGTACTCGCTAGCTAAACACGTCGCCATGCTTACACTTTGAGCCTATCAACCCGGTAGTCTTCCGGGGGTCTTACCTGCTTT
>DATMYT010000354.1:0-9246 GCA_035560855.1 Negativicutes bacterium
AAAATTGGCCAGGGAATTGATGAAACTGGTTCCAGCCTCTTATCAGGCGGAAGCGATTGAAATAGGTGAACTTGCTATCTATAATCAGGACTTGGACGACGAAGGACATCCCCCTGCAGCCTGGACTGCTTTTCGCGAACGGGTGAAAACCTTTGACGCAATTCTTTTTGTAACACCGGAATATAATCGATCTGTTCCAGGCGTGCTAAAGAATGCTTTAGATGTTGGATCAAGACCTTATGGCGAAAGTGTATGGGACGGTAAACCCGGCGCGGTGGTGAGTGCATCGCCAGGGAAGCTAGGGGCTTTTGGCGCTAACCATCACTTGCGTCAGTCGCTTGTTTTCTTAAATGTTCCAGTGATGCAACAACCCGAAGCCTATATTGGAGAAGTTGCGGCACTGTTTGACGAGCAGGGTGCGTTCATTAGCGAGGATAGTCGTCAATTCTTCCAAAAGTTCATGAATGCATTTGCAAAATGGATTGAAACGAATACACCGTCAAAGGTGTAAACCCTAAGAGAAAAAAGACAAGGCTTCCGATGCCGGAGGCCTTGTCTTTTTCATTCTCGGTCGAGATATTTATTGTAGCGCCGGGACGTAGGTCTTGAAGATATATTTCCAAACAAGTTCATTGATCGAATCCGGCACGACACGCTGATACTCGCACGAAAAAGAATTCTTTTGCCGTGCCTCGTCCGCATACACGTACCAAATTTCTTTTACACAATATTGATGGTTTTTTTTGTATTGAGTTAAATACAAAATTTCAGGCACTACTTTGGTATTCATTACCCGAGGCGGAGAAAACGTCCATTTTTCCCAGATTTCATATTTGTCCTGCGGCGGAAAAAGCGAAGACACATCTTGAACCGAATCCTTGTCGATATAACCAACAATTGATTCTTTATCCTTTACCTGGCCAATTTGTGTCCAAGTCGCCGCTTCACAGTTCTGGTAGGATACTATAACCAGCAGAACAATCGCAAGCAAAAAGCCTTTGCGAAAAACCATTTGACGTCCCCCATTGCAAAGAAAATATCTCGATGCCATATTTTCTTCGTCACTCAAACGATAAAATCCTCTTACATGGAATGGGGCGCTAATTTGAATTTTTCTACCAGCTCTTTTAGTTCCAGCCCTTTTGCAGCCGTTTCGCTGGCGCCGGACGCTACAGTGTGCATCGTAGCTGACATTTCTTCCGCCGCCGCCGCAACTTCTTCCGCACTGGCCGCGTTGTTGTCATTGATGCTGGCTATATCCTCAATCAGTGCAACAATTTGTTCGGAAGAAGCCACCTCTGATTTTGTGATATCCAGTATCCGGTTGGAGTCGGAAACGGTTTCAGATACCGACAGAACAATCTTACTAAGAGCTGATCCGGCGTTTCTGGCCAAAGCAACACCTTGCTGAACATTGGTTCGACTTTGCTGCGTAGTAGCAACGGCAGCAGCCGTACTGTCAGCTATTTTGCGAATAAGCCCAGCGACTTCCTCGGCCCCTTGATTTGATTGCTCAGCCAGCTTGCGTACTTCCTCCGCCACCACAGCAAACCCACGTCCGGCTTCTCCTGCGCGCGCAGCCTCAATCGCCGCATTCAAGGCCAATAAATTGGTCTGTCCGGCAATGTTGGTTATTGTATCGGCTATGAGCTCAATTTTTTTCGAATAAGCTTCAAGATCGGTAATGCGCGCCTCAGTCAACGCAGTTTGTTCACTGATGTTATCCATGCGACCGATGGTTTCATTTACGGTGCTTTCGCCCAATTTGGCTGATTCCAGCGCCAATGCCGAGTTGGCCTGAGCGGTAACTGCCCTTTCCTTAGCGATCTGGATCAACGAAGACAGCTGCACCAAAACCTTGGATGTGTTTACTACGGCTTCTTTTCCATGCATCGTATTAGCCGCCAAATTTGTCATGTTGGTCGCTACTTCCTCTGTAGTGGACGTCACTTCTTGCGATGAAGCCGCCATCTGCTCCGCCGCCCCCGCCAACTCGTCAGAGGAGCCTCTAACCACCGTCATAATACGATTTTGCTCTTTGGCCATCTCGTTAAAAATCGTCACCATTTGACCGATTTCATCCCGCGAGCGGACAGTTCCCTGCACACGTAAATCGCCTTTCGCCATCTCCTGCATCAACTGCTGCATTTCCTTTACTGGCAGCGTAATGCTGCGCGCGACAAAAACTCCCGTCAACATACCGACAATAAGGGAAATGACAGTCGTAATCAAAACAAGTGTAATAGTAGTGTTGCCGCTAACAATCGTTTTTTGCATGGTATTGGAGATATCGTCTTTTTGCAAATTGCGCAAATCAGATAATTTGCTGAAAAAAGCAGCCACCGAAGCTACCACGTCCGGGCGACGAGCGTATTCGACTGCTTCAGCATCTTTGCCGGCTTGCTTTAGTGGAACGACGCCTTTTTCGGCAATTTCCGAATAACGGTCATTCAGCGCATTTACTTCTTTGGCCATGTTTTTAATCTGTTCAGACTGGGCTTTGCTTTCCAAGGCGGCAATCAAGTCTTTGTTTTGCTTGTATAGGTTACGATAATTTTCTAACGCTTTGGGGTCATTTGTGAGTAAATAGCCACGAAGCTGGGCAACCTGCTCGGACGCTTTAGCCGTAACGTCTGCAGTATTCAGTAACATTGGCAGATTGGTTGTTTCCATTGCATGAATATTGCTGTTCATCTCGCGAACAGATATGAAAGTAACCGCAGACGAAACAAAGCCAATTCCGCAAATCAATAGAAATCCAGCTAATAATTTAGCCATGAGGGAGCGGAAATTCAACATGAATAAGACACCTCCCTGCGTTTTATTACATTAGGGCAGAATTGTAAAAACCTCATATAACCGAGTTCGCTCGAAAAGAACTTTGACTCGTCCTGACAGTCCTTTTAGAACTAGCGTACCCTTTTTTTTCTTTAACTCTTCCTCGAGAAAAATGAATAGGCCCAACCCTGTACTATCCATATAATCAACCATTGACAGATCAAACAAAAAATTTCTACTTTCCTTTTGGATCAGAGACTGAATTGCATCACGCAAAGCGGCTGCATCAATTGCGTACATGCTTCCCCCGAGATTAACATTAACGGTGTTCCCTGCAACTTTGATTTCCTGCAACACGTGATATCTCCCCTTTCCTTATTGGTGTTTTCTCAGTTTCTTTAGCAGCAAGACTTCGTTTCCACTGGAACTATAATATACCTTGTCCATGCAATCACGCATAATCATCACCCCTCGGCCGCTAATCGCGTCGGTATCATATTCAGTGGAAGATAGACCCTTGAGCAAACACGTTCGGCTGTCAAAACCACGACCGGAATCTTTGATACGCATTGACATATAGCTTTGATGCTTTTGGATTCGTACAAAGACCGGTCGAGTTGCCGAACCATGTCGCAAGGCATTTCCAACGGCTTCATGCAAGGCCAAGATAATATCATCTGCAACTTCGGGAAAATTGTGTTCCACAAACTCTGTGAGCTGCTGCCGTGCAACGTGGTACTCATCGAACCCAACGAAATGCAACTGTAATTCAGGCTGGTCATTATGTACACCTATTTGTTTCGCCCGTAACTTGATGCACAAACCGGCCATGTCATCCCAGGCGATCCCGGAACCACACATTTCTTCTAATTGATTACAGGTTTCCTGGAACGTTGACCGGGGAAATTCCGTTGACTCGAGTTGCTCTGTGAATCCGTCAGACAAGAAGTAAAAACAATCCCCCGCCCTTGCAGGGAAAGTGCGTTCTTCGAATACAGGCGTTCGCTGCAGCCCCATCAAGGAACCGGTCATTTGAATTCGTCCCGTATAATAGGGGGTCTTGATAAAAAATTCATACAACCCACCACAAGCAACATGTAGCTCATTGCAACGCAGATTCAGTTCAAAGCCAATTGCGGCAAAATAGGCTCCTTCGGAAAAATAGCCCAAAGAACGACCGTGGACCCATTTCATTTTTTCCACCAAGGGGAAGGATAAGCTGGCAGCCTCCTGAAATAAAGCCGATACCGCCGAAGTACGCAAACTGGCGGTCACGCCGTGACCGGTAACATCAGCTACATAACCGAAGATTACATCATCTTTCATGCTCCAAAAGTAATTGTACAAATCTCCGCTTACCATATGCAGCGGCTGAAAAAAAGCTTTAATCGATAGCCGATGATCGTTATAGTTAAAGGGTAAAAAAGTTTGCTGAACTTCAGCAGCCAAACGGATGTCCTGTGTGAAATCTTCATCGCGTTTTACCAAGACATTTAACAGCCTCACATTTTCGGACACCATCGCCGCAAGAGTGGCAAATTGTTGCAACAAGGCCTTTTCTGAGACCGTGACCTTCCGGCTTACACTAGTAAACCCCAGGCAGATAACGCCAATTAGCGTATTCAAATAAAATAGCGGGACAAAAGCAATGGTTCCGATTCCATCCAGCCAGGATAACCGGATTCTGTTCCCCCAATTGGGATAATCTTGAATCAGTAAGAATTTGCCGGTTTGCCATACGTGACCGGCGCCTCCTTCCCCGCGTCTGACAGATAAACCCAAAAGGTGGTTATCGACAGTTGAACTGACGAATTTCATCTCCATGACGTCCAACTGTTCGTTTAACAGATAAATGCTAGCAAATTTAGCCTGCATAATGCTTTGGGCATGTCGGAGAATGGTATTCATTAAATGTCCATAATCCTTTTGGTTCACCATATCCAGGGAGATTCTATACAGACTGTTAAGAAAACTGTTTTGGCGCTTTAACAGTTTCGCTAATCTTTCGTGTCGGCGCAACTCCCGTTGGTATATTTTTTCGGTATTCCATTTTGACAACGCCAATGCCAAATACTCCAAACCGGGCAGCAAGGCTGGTGTTATAGCGCCGGTAAAGCTGAAAAATCCGAGCAATTGATCATCTTTTATGATCGGCAATTCCTTGTAACCGGCAGCACCAGTGGATAGCGCAGCAGGAGGGAGCTCATAGCCACCTATCGAAACAAGAACTCGAGTTGAATTCGTTGCCGAGCACGGCAATAAAATTGCGGCTTGTTTTACCCCCGCCATCTGAGCAAGATGGCGAAGCATCAGAAGAACTGTTGCTTCGCCATTGCTAGTCTCGGAAAACGCTCGCAAGATTTTCAGACATATTGTAGGGGAACTGTGTTCCATACCATGAAGGATGGGTTGGTCCATTTTCCTCTATGCCTCTAATCTTTTATGTGATAAGTTTCACTTTCGCCAAGGGAATTCTATTTCCTGCTGCAAAACGAACAATGTGATAAATAATTCAGAAAAATTGACGGCTGTTCAAATTCGGCTCGGTAAAATTTGCGAATGCGGTGCATGGTTCGATGTGGCTAGAGGGCAGGATTTGCATTTTTTTCGCAGAAAATCATTAATGGAAATAGTACAAGTGGCTCTTAGGCGCTTTTCCTAAGAGCTTTTTATATATCTGTGCAACAAGATTGGAAGGGTAAGGGGTAATTTATATGTCCAATGAATTGAACAGCCACGCGAGTACGCACGAGTATGCAGCCATCGAACCAGTGCCGGAGCAGGCAAGAAATCTGACTTCCTGGGATATGTTTGCTACATGGATCGGCGCCAATGCTAACAATGGAACCTGGTTTGTGGGCGGGGTAGTGGCGGCCACGTCGTTTTTGCCGTCAATCTGGGTTACCGCGCTGGCGAATCCGGTGGCGTACGTGGTGCTGGCCCTGATCGGCTTCATCGGTTTTAGAGTTGGAGTCTCTACCATGGCCATTACACGCCCGGCTTTTGGGGTAAAGGGCAGTTTTCTGCCGTCGCTTTTGAATACGACGCAGTTTATCGGATGGACAGCCGTCAATACCTTCATCGCCGCTATTTCTATCAGCTTCATCTGCAAGGCGTGGTTAGGCTGGCCTGCGTTGGGCGAACCAGGTGGTGACACGACGATGTTAATCGGCATCGTCATGATGAGCCTGCTGCATTTGATTTCGATCGCTGCAGGTCACCATTCGGTGAAGATTGTGGAGCGAATCGGCGTGGGGCTGGTCATTCTGCTGGCAATCTGGGAGACTATCGTTATTTTTCAACAGGTGTCCCTGAGCCAGATTATGGCCTGGCGTCCTCCGGCGGAGAAGGCAATGCCTTTTGGCGCGGCAATGGATATCATGGCAGCTTTCAGCCTGGGGTGGGTGCCAGCCATTGCCGAATTTACCCGTTATTGCAAAACCAAGACTGCGGCCACCTGGGTTCCGATGATTGGCGCTAACATCGGATTATTCTGGTTTGCCATTGTGGGGATTGTAGTCACGATTGGTGCGGCCATAACTACCGGAAGCTATGACCCCAATAATTCTGATCCAAGTACCATTGTCAGCAAACTGGGGTTAGGAATCATCGCATTTTTGGTCATCATCATTACCAGCACAACGGCGAACGCGATTAACCTGATGGCCGCCGGAATTTCCCTCACCAATATCACTCCCAAAATTAAAGCAATACCGGCGTTATGGGGCGTAACCGCAGCAGCGGCGGTCATCACAACCGTACCTCTATATTTTGGCAGTTTTCTCCATTCGTTTATACTGTTCCTGGACTATATTGGCATGGTGTTCGGACCGGTTTTTGGCATTATTATTGTTGATTATTATTTGATTGCCGATCAGCAGTATGATCCTGCAGAGATGAATGCCGTGGTCGGAAAATACTGGTTTCGCGGCGGCTTTAATTGGGTGGCCTTGATTACCTGGGCGCTGGGAGTAGTGGCGTTTCTGGCTTTTCGAGAAATGCCGCTATTTACTAATTCAATAGGCGCAACGTATCCGGTGATGTTGCTTACGGCCTTTGTATACTATAGGGTCTCACTGAACAGACGGACGAAGCGCGGGGACATTGCTTTAAAATGATGTTGAAGGAGTGGATTGTATGCTGCTAAAAAATGTGCGCCTTCCGAATCAGGAAGGTTTCTGGCAGATTGCCATGCGCGATGGTTGCATCACTTGCATTACTGCCGACGAGCAGCCGGCAAGCGCGGAATATGGCGCGGTCGTGGACGGGGAAGGCGGACTGGCGTTGCCGCCGTTTGTCGAGCCGCACGTGCACCTGGACACGGCGCTCACGGCGGGTGAACCTGCCTGGAATATCAGCGGGACGCTGTTTGAAGGAATCGAGCGCTGGGCGGAGCGCAAAAAGTTGCTGTCCATTGAAGACGTTCAGCAACGGGCAATGGTGGCGCTTCAATGGCAGATTGCTCAAGGCATCCAGCATGTCAGGACTCATGTGGATGTGACCGACCCTCAACTGACCGCGTTGCGGGCCTTGCTGCAAGTCAAGCAAAACATGGCGCCGCTAGTCGACCTCCAAATTGTCGCTTTTCCACAGGAAGGAATTTTCTCTTATGCCGGCGGGCTGGAACTGTTGGAAGAAGCGGTGAAGCTGGGCGCCGATGTGGTGGGAGGAATTCCCCACTTTGAATTTACCCGGGAATATGGCGTGGATTCCGTGAAGGCCACATTCGATCTAGCGGAAAAGTACGATAAGTTGATCGACATCCACTGCGATGAAATCGACGATGAACAATCCCGTTTTGTCGAAGTAGTGGCGGCCGAGGCGTGGCGGCGAAACATGGGGGCGAAAGTGACTGCCAGCCATACGACGGCGATGCATTCGTACAATAATGCTTATGCATCCAAGTTGTTTCGTTTGCTGAAACTGTCGGGCATCAACTTTGTCGCCAATCCTCTCGTCAACATTCATTTGCAGGGACGTTATGATACCTATCCCAAGCGGCGCGGCGTCACGCGCGTCAAGGAAATGCTGGAGAGCGGCATCAATGTTTGTTTCGGACACGATGATATTTTTGATCCTTGGTATCCTCTGGGAACGGGAAATATGCTGCAAGTGCTTCATATGGGCTTGCATGTCTGCCAGATCATGGGATATGAGCAGATCCGCAAATCACTCGATTTGATCACGGTCAATAGTGCGCAGACGCTCCATCTGGGGTCAGCCTACGGTCTGAGCATAGGAAAAGAAGCCAATCTTATCGTATTGGCGGCGGTTGACGGCTATGATGCCCTGCGGCGGCAGACACCCGTGAGATTCTCGATTCGTCACGGGAAGATAATCGCCGAAACCAAGCCGAGCGAAACCACGATCAGGATGAATGGGCAAGTGATTCCGGTTACTTACCAAAAGTAGCCGAAGGACGATTCACCACTTCCTATTTGTGAATCGAAAACCGCAAAGCTTCTTCTTGGGAAACCGGTTTGCTAAAAATATAACCCTGCACGCAGTCACAACCGTATTGCGCTAGTTTTTCCAGTTGAACCGCTGACTCCACGCCCTCGGCAATTACATTCAATCCAATTGCATGGGCCATATCAATGATAGATCTGACAAAATCCTTCTGTACATTATCTTCCAATATTTTGTCGATAAATGATTTGTCGATTTTCAGAGATTCCACCGGCAAGCTTCGCAGATAGGTCAGGGAAGAAAAGCCAGTGCCAAAATCGTCGAGTGAAAGCCCGACTCCCAATGTGTTCAGTTCGCCCAGTTTTTGAATGCTGTCCTCCAACGAATCGATCAGAACATTCTCTGTGACTTCCACTTCCAGTTGTTTCGGCTGTATGCCTGTTTTATCCAGCGTGCGTTTCACCATCTCGACAAAATCTTCAGATGCCAGCTGACGCGGTGAAATGTTCACTGCGACATGAACCTTTTCTCGTCCCATATCCGCCAGTTTGTGCGCAAATCGGCAGGCTTCCGCGAGCACCCATTCACCAATGGGTAAAATAAGACCGCTGCTTTCAGCGAGAGGAATGAAGCGTGCTGGCGAGACCATTCCATGTTCAGGACTGTTCCAACGCAGTAGCGCCTCAAAACCGATGATTTTGTAGCCATCGAGCGCAATCAACGGCTGATAGTTCAGATAAAGTTCTCCGCGCTCCAAGGCGTGTCTCAGGCTTTGGGTCAAAGACCATTTGCCGTATGCTTCCTTCAGCATTTCGGGTTCGAAGAAACGCCAACAGTTTCTGCCGGATGCTTTAGCCGCATACATGGCACTGTCTGCATTTTTCAGAATCTCCTCGGCGACATTTCCATCGCCGGGATAAAGTGTGACTCCGACGCTAGCCGACATGTGGATATTCCGGCCTCCCACTTCATACTCGCGGTGAGAAGCGCTCACCAGCCGGTTAGCTATTTGAGCAATATTTTTTAAATTATCTTCTCCTGACAGGATGACGATAAACT
>DATMYT010000355.1:0-3051 GCA_035560855.1 Negativicutes bacterium
AGATTCATGCCGTCATCGGACCAAATGGTGCTGGCAAGACGACCTATATGGATTTGATCGTCAATCGTATCGCTCCGTCCAGCGGAAAGGTATTTTTTTACGGGAACGACATCACAAACAAACAGCCGTACGATATTGCCAATTTAGGAATCTGCAAATGCTTTCAAATCAGCAAGCTGTTCATGCAATTAACCTGTCTTGAAAACATTCGGATTGCGTTGATTCATCGCCACGGCAGAACGTTCGATTTTCTGCCGAAGGCAAGCGACTATCTGCGAGACGAGGTGGAGGCCGTTCTTGTGTCCGTCGGGATCGGCCATCTGATCGACGACACTGCCGCTTACCTGTCCTACGGTGATCAGCGCAGATTGGAGATTGCCATTACACTGGCCATGGAACCTAAGCTGCTGATGCTGGATGAGCCGACAGCCGGTGTATCCCGAGCGGAAGGGTATGCCATAATGGATATGGTACGCGGACTTGTACACGAAAAGAAGATTACGGTTGTGTTTATTGAACATGACATGGATATCATATTCAATTATGCCACCCGGATTTCCGTCATGAACCAGGGTCGGTTGATCGCAACGGACACGCCTGAAATGATCCGTCAAAATGAATTTGTCAAAGAGGCATACTTTGGAGGCAAACAATGATTCTAGAATTAAAAGAAGTCAACGCCTTCTATGGTGAAAGCCATATCCTGTTTGACGTTGCTCTGGAGGTTGAAGAGGGTAATTCCGTTTGCATCCTTGGCCGTAACGGCGTGGGCAAATCTACGACAATGAAATCAATTGCCGGGCAGATAAACGCGCGGAACAAGTGCCATGTAGAAGGGAGCATCCTGTTTTCAGGAACCGAATTAGTCGGTATGCCCGCATATAAAATCAGCCGAAAAGGGATGGCATACGTTCCGCAGGGGAGACATATATTTCCCAACCTAACCGTCAAGGAAAACCTGCAGATTGCGGAGCCAAAAACAAAGACCGACAGGAAGGAATGGACGCTTGAAAGCATTTACAAGCTGTTTCCTCGATTGGAAGAACGTTCCAACTCCTGGGGAAGAAACCTTTCCGGAGGTGAACAGCAGATGCTGACGATTGCCAGAGGACTGATGCAGAACCCGACGCTCTTGATTCTTGATGAAATTACTGAAGGTCTTGCGCCGATTGTGGTCAAACAACTAGTGCAAACTCTAAACGAGTTGCGCGAGCACAGCGTTACTATATTGCTGGCGGAGCAAAACGTACACTTTGCTCTTGCCGTCAGCACCAAGTGCTATATCATGGAAAAGGGTAACATCGTTTACTCTGGATCGTCGGACAACGTTCCGACAGAAGTGATGAATAAGTATCTGGGGGCATAAGAATGAGAAGGATTATAGATGCACATGTTCATGTGGCACCGCAGGTTAAGATCGGCCAGGTAAATGCAGTTGGTGTAAAACAGCTTGCAAACGGGCGGATGCAGTTTCCAAACGGGGAAATTGTGCAGATGTTTCCTGAACTTTGCATCGATAGCTCCTTCAGCTTTGAAACACTGCTTGCGATCATGGACAACAATAACGTGGAAAAGGCGTTGATACTTGCCAATATCGGTACCAATCTCGAGTATAATGTGGAAATGCTTAAGCAGTACCCTGGCAGATTCGCGGGCGCGCTGATCATTCGCCAAGAGGAAAGTTGCCTTGAGATGATGGAGCATTATCGTGCATGCGGACTGAGCGTGCTGAAGTTTGAAATGTCCGAGGGACTGGGCTACACTTCACCCTCCATGTATCCGGATTTCTCCTTTGATAATCCATTGATGCATAAAGTATATGACAAGGCGGGCGTGCTCGGAATCACCATTACAATTGATCCAAGCAAAATTGGACACCGCGGCTATCAAGTTGAGGCACTGGAAAAGGTGACGGCAATGTATCCGGAAACGCATTTTGTCATTTGTCATCTTGGCTTTCCCGATGCGAATATGGAGAAGGGCTCCGACCACTATCAGCGTTGGATACGGATGACGAAGCTGGCAAAGCGGAGTAACGTCTGGTTCGATATCTCCGCGCTTGTCGCTTTTTTTGACGCCGAGGGTTATCCGTTTCCTACGCCTGTCAGCATGGTTAGGGAGTTTACGGATCGCTTTGGTCCCGACAAAACGATTTGGGGATCCGATATCCCGGGTACGCTTTGCAATGCGACGTATCGGCAGATGATTGCTATGTTTGAGAAAAGCCCGTTGTTTTGTGAAGAAGAGAAGAACGCAATGTTTTATCAAAACGCAAAGGAAGCCTACCTGCTATAGAATTGAGGTGTCCCCCAAAGGGCAGTCCACTTTGAACGAGAAAAAATCGATGCTTGAAGTGTCCCCAAAAGAGCAGTCCACGTTGAATGAGAAAAAATCGATGTTTAGACGGCTTCAGAACCCGATTTTAAGGCAAATTCAGTCGGTGTCAGGTATAAAGTAGCGCTGTGCGGACGGAACTCGTTGTAGTCCCTTCGCCAGCGCTCTATTTTGTCTCTGGCATCCTCCAGTGACATGAATCAGTTCATGTTTAGGCATTCGTCCCGAAAGTTGCCTTTGAAGATACTATATGCGGAATGAGATCCTCACAAATGATTTGGTCTGGATACAAGGCCACATTACTCGGATCTCTTGGTCGTGTTTGGACTCACGGTTCTAGGGTGGGAAATCGCAACTGGAGATTTCAGAACGGATTTCATGTAATTTGGGTTATATCATATTCCGACACAGACCTTGTGTCTTAAAGGAATGAAAACGAGCTAGACATTTTTCCAACCAATCAGAGAATATCTGTTCTATAAGGATGTTGCGAGATACGTGGAATTCAGCATGTAATAAAAAGATCAATCCATTAAAACAAAGACTCGCTAAAACAGCGATTTTTTTATTTTTGGGGCTTTGCAGGATAAAAACATGAACAAAAAGACACATTAACAAAAAGATGAAGGTATTTATCGGGGGAGAAAGATTGCCAAATGCACATTCATGTTTTGATGGCGATCTAGCAATCTTAATAATTTTCCCGAGGAGTATGAT
>DATMYT010000356.1:0-9147 GCA_035560855.1 Negativicutes bacterium
GTAGTCGAGTCGGCATTTTTCGGCGATTTCCCGAACCAGAGGCAGCGGTTGATTCACAAATACGCCGACTTTGCCGGGTCTGGGAACCGCAGCGGCAATTTCAGCTGCCGTTGCTACGTCGATTTTGCGCTTGCTTTCGGCGAAGATGAACCCGATCAGGTCGGCTCCGTATTGCTCAGCAGTTTGTGCCGCTTCGATAGAGCGGATGCCGCAGATTTTGATGATCATGAAGGTATTCTCCTTATTGCAGGCTGAGTTCCCGCATGCGATCCAGCTTGGCGAGGGCTGCGCCGCTGTCGATACTTTCAGCAGCGATCATTATGCCTTCCTTGATGTCCTCTGCTTTTCCCGCCACCACCAGTGCGGCGGCGGCGTTGAGCAGTACCAGATCACGCCTTGCGCCTCGTGCACCCTGCAGAATATTTTTGATGATGTCGGCGTTTTCTTCCGGTGTGCCGCCGCTGATAGCGTCAAGACTGGCGGTGGGCAGGCCGTAATCGGCAGGATCGATCATATAGGAACGGATTTCTCCATCTACCACTTCGGAGACTTGGGTCGGCGCGGACGTCGATATTTCATCCAGTCCGTCCAGCCCGTGCACCACCATGGCGCGGCGGGTTTGAAGCTGCAGCAGAACTTCGGCCAGCTTGTGGGTCAGTGAGCGGTCATAGACACCCATCAGTTGACGCTCGGCAGAGAGCGGATTCGTGAGGGGGCCCAGTACGTTGAATACAGTACGGAACCCGAGCTCGCGCCGTGGTTTGCCGGCATACTTCATGGCGGGGTGGAAAGTGGGCGCGTAGAGAAATCCGATCTGCGCATCTTCAATGATGGCCGCAACGCTTTGCGCCGGTAGGTCGATTCGGATTCCCAATGCTTTTAGCACATCGGCGCTGCCGCAGGAACTGGATACGCCGTGGTTGCCGTGCTTGGCTACCGAGACTCCGGCGCCGGCTACGACAAACGCCACAGCCGTGGAGATGTTGAATGTGCCTTTGCGGTCGCCGCCGGTGCCGCAGGTATCGAGCAACCCGGTTTGGCTGCAGGAGACTTTTACGGTGTGGCTGCGCATGCTCTCGGCAAAGCCGGTGATCTCGTCGCTTGTTTCTCCTTTGATCCGCAATGCGGTGAGCAAGCCGCCGATTTGCGCTTCGCTGGCGTTGCCGGACATGATGGTTTGCATGGACTCATGGGCTTCCTGTCGGGATAGGCTTTCGCCGCCCACAACCTGATTCAAAACAGCTTTCAACATTTCATTTTCCTCCCCGTATTTTGATCAATAAAAAAAACCATTCCACTCCCTATGACAGGGGCGAAATGGTTCGCGGTACCACCCTACTTCGGAAAACTGACGTTTTCCCTCTGATTCAGGTACGAGCTTTGCGCTGATACCCTAAGCCCTGTAACGGAGGCGTCCGGCCCAGCCTACTAAAAAAGCTCGGTGGGCAGCTCGCGGGACCATTCGACATGGACTCTGGACCGGTCATCTCACCTTCCGGTTACCCGGACACCGGCTCGCTGAAACAGAGCAAACATGTGTACTTTTCCCGTTCATCGCTATGCGTGCAGTATGAAAATGTGTGTCGGACAAATAAAAAGAACCCTTCCACCCAACAGGGGCGAAATGGTTCGCGGTACCACCCTACTTCGGAAAACTGACGTTTTCCCTCTGATTCAGGTACGAGCCTTACGGCCGATACCCTAAGCCCTGTAACGGAGGCAACCGGCCCAGCCTACTAAAAAGTTCGGTGGGCAGCTCACGGGACCATTCGACAAGAACTCTGGACCGGTCATTCCACCTTCCGGTTACCCGGACACCGGCTCGCTGAAACCAAAGCAAACTTGTGTACTTTTCCCGCTCATCGCTGATTGGCATGATGAATTGCATTTACTATAGCACAAAGAAAAACAAGCTGTCAAGCATACGAAAAAAATGATCGATTTTTAAAGATTGGCCAGATTATGTTACAACGACGCGTAAAGGAGTTTAGGCGTATCGGCGGCGAATCATATGCGAATAAAGCCATGAGCAGAACTGAAAATGTTTGAAACAGCGAGGAGGTTTGTCATGTCTTATTCAGAGCTAGATTTGATTGCGTACATTGAAGAAAGCAATTTTAAAATCAGTCACTTGATTTCGACGGAAGAAAAACGAATCTTGCAGGAGTTGATTGCAGAAATATCGGCAGAATTCGACATTGCGACGACCTTGTCCGACCCTGACGGCAACCCGGTTTTCCCGTATTGCAATTTTACCGAACTATGTCAGCAGCATATCCGGGGTTCCGAGGAAGGCCTGAAACGATGCAAACAGGAGGCCAGCAAACAGGGTCAGTTGTCTGAAGAACGGGGAGAGCCGATTGTTTATCAGTGCCATGCGGGAATCATCGATTTCACGGCGCCGATCATGCTGATGGACCGCCGAATCGGTAATGTATCGGGCGGGCAAGTGTGGACGGAGAAACCGGATGCGGTGGCGATTAACCGGTTGGAGAATTATTTTGACGAGATCGGTGTTCAGGATAAACGCCAGGCGCTGTCGTCCATTCAGTCGCAAAAAGTCAATGATGCGGACAAAATCAGACGACTGGCTTCGATTTATCATAATATCGGAAAATTATTGTCCAATTATTTTCATTTTCAAGCAGAATATGGCTACTGGAAAAAGTCTCTGTTATCACTTAATGCTGAACTGGAAAATCGGATTCGACAGCGCACGCAACTCTTGGAGGAGACGGTCCAGAATCTTAATTCGGCGCAACAATTGCTAAAAAAACAAAATGAAGAATTGCGACGCAACGCCGAGATTCAGTCTGTATTGCGGGAAATCAGTGAAGCGGCGGTGTTGGCGAAATCGTTGGATGAACTTTATATTACAGTGCATCGGCTACTAAAACGGGTTTTACCGGCAAAAAACCTGTACATATCATTGTTGGACAATGCGACAGGAAAGATCGTCCGTCCCTATTGCGTTGATGAAACGAATTCCGTTCTGCAACAGCGACCGCTTGGCAAAGGCGTCACAGAATATTTCATGGGGCTGGGCCGAGCCGACTATATCCCTGCCGAGAATTTTGCCCGGTTGGTGGAAGCAGGGAAAATCACCAATGACTTGGAAGAGTCGTTTGATTGGTTGGGAGTTCCCTTGAGCGATTCACGTGGGCAAACTTTCGGAGTCATCATTTTATTTTCCAACGACAGATTGCAATCTTTCAAGCAGGATGACAGCGATGTTTTAGCCATCATAGCGGCGCAAGTTTCGATGGCGATTGAACGGAAGCAAGCTGAAAATGCATTGCGCGAAAGCGAAGAAAAGTACCGTTTTATTACCGAAAACATGGCGGATACGGTGTGGCTGCTGGATGTGGGCGATATGAGATATCGGTATGTCAGCCCTTCTGTCGCCAACCTGCGGGGATATACGCAGGAAGAAGTGATGCAACAAAATTTTGCGGACACTTTTGCGCCAGAATCTTTCGCGTCTGTTGCCCAACTATTGCAGCGGCAAATCGAGGCTTTTGAAGCGGGAGAGCAGCGGGAGCGCGTCCATACCCATGACGTGGAGCAGTCTTGCAAAGACGGAACACGGGTGTCGACGGAGGTTGTTACCCGGCTGGTTACCGACGAGGCAGGCAAGGTAACCTCGGTATTGGGTGTGTCGCGTGATATATCGGAGCGGATTCTGTTTTATTCGGACAAGGCGTCGACTCTTTCACCGGCGAAGCGCTCGGAGATTATCGCGAAATATCAGACGCAGCTGTTGAACCAACTACAGGAAGCAATTGTGATTACCAATCGGGAGAACCGGATTGTGTACTGGAATAAAACGGCGGAAGCGTTGTTCGGGTTTTCGGCGGAAGAGGCGCACGGGCTGGATGCTACGGTGCTGATTGCCGGTGATGCGTCTGAACAAAGAGAGAAGAGGCGTCAAATCGTTGCCGCCACAGTGGCAGGAGGGCGAAATACGATGGAGGTTCTCGCCCGCCACAAAGCAGGTTGGTCATTTCCCTCGCAATTGTTTTCAGTGCTGCTAAAAGACTTCATCGGCGAGTATTCCGGCATTGCCATGTTTTCGGTGGATTTGAGCCAGTTGCGGGCAGCGGAGGAAACGATCAGCAAAATCAAACGGGATCACGAACGCCAACTCTTGCTGTCCGAGCTGGTTGAGCGCGTAGAAGAAGCATCACCGCAGCTATTGGAAAAAGCGGCGGCGCTTGAGCTGAAATGGGATTGTCCTTTTCAGCTGATGGTGCTAGAATCGTCCGTTCCCACCGGCTTGTCCAGTTTGCTCGAAACACTCCAAACTTTCGCGACGGAAATCGTTGCTTGCGAATACAAGGACGCAGTGTTGGCCCTCACCTATATTGCAGCGAAAGATCAAGAGGAATCGGCGATCATTTCTCATTGGTTCAAGAAGCTGGAGCTTGCCCTGCAGCAGCATTCTCCCGGCGTGAGTCTCATGATGGGGATTGCCAATCGGAGCGCTTCGATGGCCGAACTGAAAACGGCTCATGAACAGGCCCGGCAAGCGGCTTGGTTTGGGAAAGTGCTGGGCGGCGCCGGTCAGCCATGTTATTTTAAAAATTTGGGGATCTTTCAACTATTAACGCCAATATGGGAGTCGAATCTGGAAGGCTTTGCCCGACAAATTCTGAGCCCGTTGTTGGAAATGAAGGACCCCAAACGGCAAGAATATTTGGCAACGCTGGAAGCCTTGCTGAACGAGGTGACGCAAAAAGGAGCGGCTGAAAAACTGTTCGTGCATGAAAAAACGATTCAGTTTCGCAAGCAGCGGATTGAAAGCCTCCTGCGCTGCTCACTGGAAAACCCCTCACAGAGAATGGCCTTGGCGATGGCTATAAAGTTATGGAAAAATAAAATGACTACATGAATATTATCGGTTGCGATAAAAAAAGCTTCTCTTTCTTATCGTTGATGTCGCAGGAAAAACCTTTCGATTCGGGGTATCTTTCCCACAAGAGAAATATGGCGGATTATGAGACCGCCTATTGCTGCCAGGATATTATCCAAAACGAAGGGGGAAGAAGAGTGGCGACTTACAATCCGTTGACTGCTGAGTTGGTGAAAGAACTCGAAACTATCGTGGGCGCTAAAAATGTTACGGTTGATCCGGACAAGCTGGAAACCTATTCGCACGATGAAGAAACCGACAAACGCTACCAACACCTACCGGAAGCCGTAGTGTTTCCGGAAAGTGCCGGGCAAATCGCCGAAATCATGAAACTGGCCAATCGCGCCCTGGTGCCGGTCGTCGCTCGTGGCGGCGGAACGGGACTTGCCGCCGCGGCAGTTCCCTTGTTTGGCGGCATTGTGCTTAGTACAGAGCGAATGGCGCAGGTTCTCGAAATCAATACCGATGCAATGTATATGGTGGTCCAGCCTGGTGTGCGGACCGATGATGTGCAGAAAGCCGCTAAAGAAAAAGGCTTGTTCTATGCGGGGGATCCCTGTAGTGGCGATAGCTGCGTGATCGGCGGCAATGTGGCGACCAATGCCGGCGGTAACAGGGCGATCAAATATGGCACCACTCGCAATCAAGTGTATGGATTTGAAGCGGTGACACCCCTCGGAAAAATTGTGAATTTGGGGGGGCGGTTGGAGAAATCTACTACCGGCTATTCCTTGGATCATCTGATCATTGGAGCGGAGGGGACACTGGGTATCATTACGGAAATTACACTTCGATTGAAGCCGCTGCCGAACAATGTTATCGATCTGCTGGCGATTTTCCCGACAATCGATCAAGCCATCGATATTGTGACCAAAGTGATCAAGGCGGGGATCACTCCGACTTGCGTGGAGTTCATGGACAACGGCACCGTCAAGAGTGTGGAACATTTCCTGAAAGCGAAGCAACCGCACAGTGATGTCGGCAACTATATCATTATTCAGGTCGAGGGGCAAAATGAAGAAGATATGGAAGATAAGAGCGTATTGTTGGATGAATTGTGCATGGCCAACGGCGCGCTTGAAGTTTTGGTAGCTGATCCGGCCAAAATTTGGCATGCACGAAAATCCTTCCTGGAAGCTGCGCGTGAAGAAAGCTTAATCCAATCCAAAGAAGATATGGTGGTGCCTGTCAATCAAATCGCCAACCTCATGCACGAAGCCGGAGCGATTAGCGCCAAATATGGGTTGGCTGCTCGAATCGCCAGCCACGCCGGTGACGGCAACGTTCATTTCCATGTACTGAAAGGCAATCTTTCCGATGCGAAGTGGGATGAAACGTTGAAACTTTTCCAAAAAGAAATCTATACGCTAGTATACAAATTGGGCGGCAAACTGTCCGGCGAACATGGCATCGGCTACAAACGGCGTCAACTAATGGAAGAATACACGAACCCCGATGAACTGGACATGATGCGGGCAATCAAAAAAGCTCTGGACCCCAACCTCATATTGAATCCTGGGAAAATATTCACGGTGAATTGAACCGACCTGGTTGATTCCAACTAAATAAGAGGGGGTTTCCGAATGAAGTGGGTTCAGGTATATGATCCATTAGGCAACATCTTTTTGTCGGCGCTTGTTGCAGCAATTCCCTTGATGTTGTTGCTCTACATGCTGGGAGTCAGGCGGGCGAAAGGACACCACGCGGCGCTATTGGGAACGGGATCTGCGGTTCTGCTCGCTATTGCGGTCTGGGGCATGCCTGTTTCTATGGCGGTCAGCGCCACGCTCAACGGGATGTTGTATGGAATCTTTCCGATCGTCTGGATCGTCATTACGGCTATCTGGGTCTACAATATGACCGTGGAATCCGGTGAATTCGAGATTATCAAAAATTCCTTGGCGTCGGTTACCGATGATCGCCGCTTGCAGGCTATACTGATCGCGTTCGCATTCGGCTCCTTCATCGAAGGTACGGCTGGCTTCGGTACGCCGGTGGCCATTACCGCTGCGATGCTGGTTGGCCTTGGCTTCAATCCCATCTATGCTGCCAGTATTTGTCTGATTGCCAATACCGCGCCGGTTGCTTTCGGCGCCATTGGCATTCCCATCGCCGTGGCGGCTCAGGTTTCCGGCTTGGATATGATGCATATCAGTCAAGTGGTGGGTCGCCAGTTGCCTTTTCTCTCTTTCTTTGTTCCCCTCTGGCTGGTGGTCACCATGGCCGGTTGGAAACGCGGCATGGAAGTGCTGCCTGCGGTGCTTGTCGCGGGCGGACTTTTCGCCGGAACTCAGTTCATTACTGCGAACTATGTGAATCCATACTTGCCGGATATTACGGCTGCTATCGTTACCATCGTCGGGTTCCTCATGTTCTTGAAAGTCTGGAAACCGGCTAATGTATGGCACTTCCCAGATGAGAAACCTTCTGTCGGCAACAAGGCCGTTCTGCAATTTACACACGGAGAAGTGCTGCGGGCCTGGGCACCTTATCTGATTCTGGCAGTGCTTGTTTTTCTATGGGCGGATGACAAATACATCCAGTTCAAACAGGTCGTGGTCGGCGTCGACAAGCTGCTTCCCTTTTTCGTGAACAACTGGCCCGGACTGGACGGACTGGTCATCAAAACGACTCCGGTGGTGGCGAAAAACACTCCCTATGCTGCGACATACATGTTGAACCTGCTTTCCGCCTCTGGTACTGCGCTATTTCTTTCCGGCATTTTGTCCCTGCTTGTCATCCCAAACTATAGCCCGGGAAGAGCAGCTGCCTGTTTCGGTAAAACCGTGAAACAACTGCGGTTCCCGATCATTACCATCTCCATGATCCTGGGGTTGGCCTATATCATGAACTATTCCGGTATGAGCTCTACGCTCGGAATCGCGTTCACCGCAACCGGTTCGCTGTTTCCGTTCTTCGCCCCGATCCTTGGCTGGCTGGGCGTGTTCCTGACCGGATCGGACACCTCGGCCAATGCGTTGTTCGGCTCGATGCAGAAGACGGCGGCGGAGCAGATCGGCGTCGATCCCTATCTCACGGTGGCTGCCAATAGTTCCGGCGGTGTGTGCGGCAAGATGATTTCGCCGCAGAGCATCTCCGTGGCAACAGCTGCTTCGGGGCTGGTCGGCAAGGAAGGCGATCTCTTCCGGTTTACTCTGTGGCACAGCATCGCGATGGTATTGGTAATGTCGGTGATCACGTTTCTGCAGGCTTATTGGTTCAAGTGGATGTTGCCATAGGAATTCCCGGAAGCTAAGGAAACTGTAAATGCAAAGAGAGAAGCCGCAGTTATGCAGGCTTCTCTCTTTGTTTTGTGGCAGAGCAGGCAGGAAACGGCGAAAAAAGTGTGGAATGCACAAAATTTACGGCATGAACGGCAGCGACATTTTTTGATAACCGGCCGGAACATCGAACATGGAAGCGGCAGGTTCCTCGAAGACCAGATTTTTGAACACGGTTACAGAATCCTTGTACTGTGTTTTGATCGGGAACAGATTGTTGTCTTTGAGAAGCCAGATGAAATGAATCGTACGATCATTGCCGGACTGATAGGTGATCTGGTATTTATCCGCGACGTGTCCTTCCACCGTTTCAGTGAGCAGATACGTTCGTTCCACTTCAGCAGGGGATTTTTCCCCGCTGGCAATGGTATTGGCAGCCATGCCGGGGCGCATAGCGAATTCCATATACCTTTTTTCCTTGATATCAATATTCCAGATCAGGTTCTTGTCCATCCGGACGATCAGAATCATATTTGGCTGTGCCTGGGGCTCCATGCGCTGGGACCATAGGGAATACGAGACCCACATTTTGGACTGGGTCACGCCACTTTTGCTGGTCGTCACGACATCCGCCGAATAACCGGCGGCAGAGGCGATAGATGCGGCGGCAAACACGGTCAGGCAAACAAAAAATACGCGGAGAAACCGAGAACATGACATTTTCAAACAAATTCCTCCCATCATTGCTTTAAACAGGGTGCCTGGGGAAATTTTATCTTTCTATTCGGGGATTTGTCAACAAAAACGCAAAGAGAAGTCTGCGCGGAAAGCTGGATGCAGGAACCAGTCGGCTGATGGCGAAATAATCTTGGTACAGAAACGGAAGATTCGTTCGTTTCGGCGGTAGAACTTTTTTCGGGCGTGAGTTGGCTATCACCGCGACGTCGATAATAAAAAAAGTGGAGGTGTGAGTGTGAAACGGAAACTTCTCGTTGTTGCGTTCCTGTGTATGGT
>DATMYT010000357.1:0-9258 GCA_035560855.1 Negativicutes bacterium
TTAATTTTTTCTTTGCATTTTCAATTACTTTTGTGGTCTGTTTCGTGGCAGCATATTTCGTATGGCCTCCGGCGTCAGGAGATTCACAAAGCGTTGCACCGCCTCGTATTTCTTATGGTAGATCCAGCCGGAATACACTACCAGCAGGCCCAGCGCAGTCAGTACAAACGGGAATACGAACGACTTGGCGAAAACCTTCCACGAAAGATGGCCGAGATAGCCGAAAAATCCAAAACCGCCAAGAACCACGAACACCCGGCGCTCCAGCAAAATCCCGGTAAACATGAAGCCCACATTAATAAGGCAATAAATAAACTTCGACAACTCCGAGGAGGACCGCATGAGGGACAAGCCGCCCCAAAAAGTAATCGCACCGAAGATATACAGCCATTTGGCGTAATCGATCCGTGACCTCCGGTCCACCCAGATCGCCGCGCCAATCATAAACAGGCCGAACACGACCGATACGGTCTGCCTCAGGTCCTTGCTGTACTCTCCTCCGGCAATAACCGGCGCCACGTCCATTGACATAAACCAGAGAGTAAAGGCAATCGGCGCCATGGCAAACGGGATTTTGCTGTAACGAAGTGAAACGATTCCTGCGGCAAGGGTTGCGAGTTCCATCGGAAACCACCCGCCCCGGATGTAATGATAGTAACTTTGATACCGCCCCGGCTCCTTAAACGGCCACACGCCCCATTCCGACTGCAGGCCGAATACCGCCATCGGCGTCATGCACACCGCCATCACGACGAACAAGCCGCTAAGCACGACCGACTTCTCCCGCAAATACCGGGCTGCGCCGCAGAACACCGCCGCGTAGGCGGTCGCGATCAAAAACAGCCCCATGCCCCGGAACGATTCCCATGCCGTATTCATCAGCCAACCCATGGCGCTAATCACAATCAGCGATCCCAGATAATAGAGGAAATGACTCAAGGCATCGCCCTTCGGCTCAGCCGGAAGAACGGGCGGAACCGACGAGACCGGTCCCGCATCCTCGCTCTGCCAGAGCTGCCAAAGCTGCTCCGCCTGCGCCGGGGTAATAATGCCTCGCTCTATTGCCTCGCGTAATTTTTCATCCGTCAACTTTATACACCATCCTTAGAAATGCCCAAACTTTTCGTGGATCGTGCGAATATCTTCTCCCGCGGCCAGCGCCTTGCGCATAGCGGCTTCCTTTTATCAAACATGTTTTCGCGAATTGCGCCTTCTTTTCCTGCTTTTTTCAAATGCGTATTGCCCTTCGACTTCGTTGGGCCACTATTGTGAGCAAAATCCCCAAGCCGCAAAAAGCCGCTGCAATGACAAACGCCAAAGAGTAATCGCCCTGCTGGGTCTCGCGCATCACCGCCACCAGGCGCGGACCCGCAAACGCCGCTATCGCAATCGTCATAAACATGATACCGAAGTTGACTCCCAAATATTTCATACCGAACGTATCCGCTGTCACAGATGCCATCATCCCCATAAACCCGCCATAGCCAAATGCAACACACCCCATCGCCGTCACGAAAAATTCAAAGGTATCTGCCTTTGATAAGGTTAGCATCGCGATACCCATTATTAAGTACATTACCATCATCACCGGATAACGGCCGGTTTTATCGGAAATCCAGCCCCAAAACATTCGGCCCGCCATATTGCTGAGTGCCAGAAACCCCACAATGGCCGCCGCCCTCTGTGGTGAAATTTTGAGTGTTTCCTGTGCAATGGGCGAAGCGTGCCCCATGATCATCATCCCCGCCGTGGCGCCAACCGTGAACATTCCGGCCAAAACATAGAACAGCGGATCACACAGCATCGCGCTCCAATTCTTATCAACGCCTGCAATCTGGGTCGCACTATTTTGCTTCGCATTCCACTGCGCGGATTTATAGTTTTCCGGCGCCGTAGGAATCAGTCGGGAAAGCCCGCAAACGGTGACTAAAAATACGAATCCAAGAATCTTGAAGGTATCCATAATGCCATGACTCTGAATCAGAATTGCAGCCAGCGGCGCCAAAACAACCGCCCCCGCTCCCATTCCAGCGGCAAGAAGACCGGAGGCCAATCCTTTGCGTTCCGGGAAAAACCGCATCATGTTGGCGACCGTACCTGGATATACGACGCCAATACCCAGTCCGGCCAACAGGCCGCAAACGTATAGCCCGCTCACTGTAGAGGAATATCCGATCCCCATAACTCCGGCGCCCAGTAACAGTCCCCCGGCCAGAATAACTTGCCGGGGCTCCACATATTCCTGAACTTTTCCCGCCAATGCCATCGGCATTGCGGAAGCCCCCATGATAAGGGTGAACACCATAGAAATATCAGGAGTCGACGCATTGAACTGCTGAATCAAGGGTTTTTGAAACACACTCCAACCATAGGCAAAACCGATGCAAACATTAATTACCATACAGGTAACTAAGAAAAACCATCTCTTTGAATCGAGAGTCATAAAACAGCGTTCCCCTTTACATAGTCATCAAACCCATTTAGCCTCGCTCAAAATGGCCGCTGTACAAAGGAACCCGCGAAAATCGCGGGTTCCTTGCTCATTAGAGATTTGCTTAACAAAAATATTGAGCCTTACTTTTCAGTTAATCTCTTGATATTCGCCCCGATCCCCGTCATTTCTTCGTAGAATCTGGGGAAGGATACGCCGACAAATTCGGCGCTATCAATCAGGGTGCTGCCCTCTGCAGCCAATGCCGCACAGGAGCAGGCCATAACAATACGATGGTCATGATGTCCGCTTAAACGAGTCCCCTTCAGTTCAGAATGATAAATCGTCAGGGAATCTTCGGTTTCATCGAATTTTCCGCCCATCTTTGTCAACTCTTCCTTGATGGATTTCGCTCTGTCGGTTTCTTTGAGCCGGCATGCCTGAATATTTTTCAGCACAGTTTTTCCTTCGGCTTTGCAACCTAGCACAGCCAGCGCCGGAATCGCATCCGGCATATTCCTGCAATCAATCTCAATACCATGCAAGACAGATCCGCCTTCAATCACCACGCCATCGCGACCATTATTGCGCACTTCCACTTTTCCGCCCATGTCGCGAATAATCTCCACGAACACTTTTTCGCCCTGATGGTCATTGATATCCATGTTTTGAATCGTAATTTTCGAGTCGGTAATCGCAGCGGCGACCATCGGGTACGTCGCACCGCACCAGTCGGAAGGTACGGTTTTGGTAAACGGTTGGTAGGTTTGTCCACCGGGAATAATAAATTCCTCAAAGTTGTTATTGGTAATTTTGATGCCTGCTGCGTTCAGCCAGTCAAGTGTAAGCGATGCGTACGGCCTTTCGCCCAAATTATCCACCACAATCCGAGTATCACCCTGCAGACTGGGGCAGGAAATGAGCAGGCCAATGAGCCATTGAACATTTACCCCGGGAAATTGCACGGTGCGACCGCCTTGGATCGGCCCCTCGATCATCAGCGGAGCGAGTTCATTGTCCCTGGTAGAAGTTGCTTTGCCGCCAAGCTCACGAATCGCCTTTAGCAGCGGCGCAATCGGGCGATAGCAAATTTGGTAGTCGCCGGTAATAATGGTTTTCCCTTTAATAAGCGAAGCGACCGTAGTAATAATGTAATATCCGGTGCCCGAATTACCCACATCCAAAACCGCCGCCGGGGCTTTTAAATCCATTCCGATTCCTTCGATAATCCATTCACTGTCGCTGGAGCAGTCAATTTTGGCGCCCAAGGTGCGGCAGCAATTGATGATGGAATAGCTGTCAATTCCCGGCATTGGATTATAAATCCGGGTTTCTCCCTTGGCCAAAGTGCCCAGAACGATTCCCCGGGCAGTGCCGGACTTCGAACCAGGAATTCGAACACTTCCGCTTAGACTTTTCGTTGGATCAATTAAATACATCATTCTAACTGTCAGCTCCTCATATCAAACTATTTCACTTACAATCTATTGATCTGCTTATTCGAGGCCAAAATAGGCTTGAACCACCCGTTCGTCTTTGAGAAGCTCTTCAGCCGGACCGCTGAGTGCAACCTTACCTGTTTCCAGCACATAGCCTCTGTCAGCAATTTCAAGCGCCATTTCCACATTTTGTTCCGAAATCAGCATTGCCTGTCCATCACGCTTGAGAACTCCGAATATCTCGATCAGTCTCTCCCGGATAATGGGCGCCAAGCCCATAAAAGGTTCATCCATCATCAGGATTTCCGGATGCGCCATCAGTCCGCGCGCAATCGCCAACATCTGTTGTTCACCGCCGGAAAGCAGCCCACCGGGTCGGTCCAGCTTATCCGCAAGCTCGGGAAAATAGTTGAATGCTTTTTCAAAATCGGCTTCCTTCGGTTTTCCTTGACAATAGGCTCCGATGACCAAGTTTTCTTTCACGCTAAGGTCGGGAAAGATGCGTCGCCCTTCCGGTACGTGGATGATTCCCTGTCGAACTAGTAGATGAGGCGCGCTCCCTACGATGGAGTTCCCCTTCCAGAGGATCGTCCCTGCGCTGATCGGGTTCAATCCCGATATTGCCCGCAGCAGCGAACTTTTACCGGCTCCGTTGGCGCCAACAAGAACGACTACTTCCCCTGTGCCAACTTCCATTGATACCGAATCCAGCGCACGGACTGCCCCGTAAAACAGGGTGACATTTTTTAGCTCAAGCATGCTTCCGCCTCCCTAGGTACGCTTCGATAACCTGAGGATCCTGCAGAATCTGCCGCGGCGGCCCGGCGGTAATGTTGCGGCCGTGTACCAGAACATAAGCATCATCGCAGATATTTGTAATCAGGCGCATATTATGTTCGACCAATAAAATGGTCACTTTATTGGCGCGAATGCGGCCGAGCAGCCCTGCCAATGCTTTGGTTTCCTCCTCGTTCATTCCTGCCGCCGGTTCGTCGAGGAGAAGGAGGCGAGGCTTGGCGGCCAATGCAATGCCCAATTCCAGCAACCGTTGCTGTCCATAGGGAAGCTGACGGGCTTTTAAGTCGCGATAGGGCAGAAGGCCAGTAAATTCAAGAACCTCGTCCACGCTCGCCCTGGCTGCCGCCAGCGCCGGATCGCGCCGGGCAAAGATATCGTTCAGAAGCTCCTTCCAGGGTCGACAAAAAACATAGCTACCCAACATCAGATTATCCAGAACCGTCAAATTGGGGAAAACATTCGTCAGCTGGAAGGTCCGGGTCAAGCCCATACCCACCAGGGTATAGGCCGGAATACCCGTTATTTCTTTTCCCTCAAACAAGATCTTCCCCGTCCGGGGGCGTACTGATCCGGTTATGACATTAAGCAATGTTGTCTTGCCGGCGCCATTCGGTCCAATCAGGGCGGTAATGGTTCCGGGGTTGACATTGATATTGATTTTTTCCAGCGCCAGAAGTCCACCAAACGCTACGGTTACATCCTCGATTTTCAAGAGCGCCATCATGCCGCCTCCTTTCGGATCTTGCTGCGCAACGTAGTCACCAACCCTAAGAGTCCCTTCGGCGCAAACATAATCACCGCCAGCAAGATGACACCGAAGATTAACAGACGAAACCCTTCTGCGAACCGCAGCGCTTCCGGCAGTAGCGTAACGACCATAGCGCCAAGAACCGGACCCGATGAAGTGGCTTCTCCACCGATGATAACCATGGTTACGATGTTCACGTTCAGTAAGGTGTCAAACACTTTCGGGCTAATAAAACCTGTGTAATGGGCGTAAAGCGAACCGGCGACCCCAGCGAACGCAGCGCCAATGACAAAGGCGGCCATCTTAATGTGAAAAGGGTTAATTCCTACCGCTTCCGAAAGATTGTAATTTTCTTTCAGCGCGGTAAGGATCCGACCGAGCGAGGTCCGTTCAATACTGCGGCTCAAAAGATACAACAAGGCCGCTCCGGCGAAAGTTATATACCAATAGTCCTGTTCATCTACTCCTTCGAGAATCGTCGTTCCGCCTGCAATCAGTTTAGCCGAAGGAATACCTGGAAGACCCATCGGTCCGCCGGTGAGTTCGACCCAGTTGGACGCGACCAGCTGCATAATCAGGCAAAATCCCAACGTTACGATGGCGAAATAGGGTCCGCGCAATTTCAGCACCGGATAGCCGATGGCGATACTTGCCACGCCCGCTATCACCGCCGCTCCAATCGTGGTATATACCACATTGCCGTTAGTGGCAAAAGCGATCAACGCCCCCGCATAGGCTCCTATGCCAAAAAAACTGGCATGCCCCAACGACTTGTCGCCGACGAAGCCTAAAATAAGGTTCAGGCCCAGCGCAAGCATACTGTTGATTGCGATCATGATCATCAGATGCAAGTAATAATTATTGGTCAAAACGAAAGGAAGCGCTGCGGCCGCAATTAGTGCGACAGCCCAACCTATAACGCCTTTGCTCATTCCGTCCGCCTCCTCAACCTTGGCGCGTTTTCTGTCCGATGATACCCTGCGGTCGAAATAGCAGGACGATGATCATCAGTAAATACCCAATGGCATCTTTATAAGCGACAGAAATATACACAGAGCCAAACGCTTCCGCCAGCCCCAGCAGCAAGCCGCCCAAGATAGCTCCATATACATCTCCCAGACCACCCAGAATAACTACAGCCAGCCCTTTTAAAAGAGCCATCCTCCCAACATAGGGATCCAGCACTGCCTGGGGAATCAAAAGCACCCCGGCAACCGCCGCCATGCCGGTACCCAGCGCGAAAGTCACGGACTTAATGGCTTGTATGTTAATTCCCATCAGACACGCCGCGTCAGTATCCCGGGCCACCGCGCGCATCGCCAACCCTAGGTTGGTCCGTTTCAGCAAGAGAATCAGCATTCCCGAAAAGAAAAGCGAAATGAACACCGCAAACAAATCTTGCTGGCTGAGGTTAATCCCCCCGATATTAAAGGGTTTGTTCGCGAAAGGCGACGGTAAAAGATACGGATCCGGGCCGAAAGCAACCAACGCCAGGCTTTGGAAAATAGTCATAAGCGCCAGCGTGACCAGAAACGGGGCCCATATAGAACTTTCCTTGCGTTGAACCGGCAGAATCAAGAGCCTATTGGTCACTACACCTATTATGCCGATGATCACCGCCGCAGCAAACAGAGCAACAATATACGGAAGATGAAGATGGGCAATGACGAGGTAAGCGGCAAAGGCCCCCAGCATATAGAATTCACCGTGTGCAAAATTGATCACTCTGCCAATACCAAACGTGAGTGTCAATCCCAATGCCAGCAGCACATAGATCATTCCATTGACAATGCCTGAGCTGATCGTCTGAAATAGTAACATTACTTCACACCCCGCTGCTATTTAGCAATTATGAAATCGTTGCCCTTCACTTGGGAAATATATGTTTTTAGCACTGGATCGCCATTTGCGTCAAAAGCCCACTTGCCGCGCGGCCCCAGCCAATCTGTTTTACGCATTTGGTCGCGGAGTTTGTCGCTGGTTAGCGGCCCTTCCACCCGTTTGATGGCTTCGGCCACTATCCACATGGTTTCCCATCCCTGAACCGCAAATTTGGTTTCAGGTAATTTGTTGTAGTCTTTTTGGAACGCCTCTAAAAATTTCTTGGAGGCCGGATCATCGAAACTAACCGCCCAATCAACTGGAATATACATTCCCTCGCCTGCTCCTTGACTGAGCCTGAGGAATTCCTGCGTGGCCGCTTCGCCTGAGCCGATTAATACCGACTTCAACTGCAAAACCTTAACTTGTTTGACAATCATAGATGCCTGCACCGAATTTGCCACGATGTACAGCACATCAGGACTCAAGCTTTTGATACGATTCAGTTCGGCGCTAAAATCCGTGGCGCCGGGATCGTAGAAACCGGTATATACGGGTTTAGGATTTCCGCTCTTTTCATACAGGTTGGTGGCCGCAGCTACCGTAGCTCGACCAAGATCTTCATTCGAGGCCAAAAAAGCGATTGTCTTGGCATTCAGCTTCTTGCTGACGAACTCGCTAAATGACTGCTCACGGATTGGAGCCGTGGCGGTAACCCGAAAGAAATACTGGTCATTGTTCTGGGATAGTTTCGGAAGCATGGAGACCGGTGTGACGAGAACCACTTTTTGTTTCATCGTTAATTGCTGGATTGCGGCAGTAGAAGAACTACCAATCGAGCCGAGAATGATGGAAACCTTTTCGCCGGAAATAAGCTTTTTTGCGGCTGATACCGCCTCGTCCGGCAGATTCCGGTCATCAAGCACGATTAACTCAATTTGTTTGCCGCCCAAGCCACCGGATCCATTGATGATTTTGGCCGCGGATTGCATGCCGTCGACCACGCCTTTGCCGATGCTGGCCTGGTTTCCACTGAGTGGAGCGATGACGCCAATCTTGATCGTGTCGGCTTTTTTTTCTCCGCCGCCGCCACACCCGACGGTTCCAAATGCGAATGCCAGCACCAACCCCAGAATAAACAGCCTTGAAAACATGGATCTCATAGTATCTCTCCTCCTACAATTTTTTCTTGGGTCCCTGTCTTACGAAGGTGTGTTTGGGGATATCGCGCGAGTCACTTCCAGTAAGCGTTCGCGGTAAAGTTCGATGCGGTCATCAGTAAACGAGGAAGATGGAGCCAACAGCCCGATCGCGGCAACTACCTTCCCTTTCTTGCCAAATATCGGCGCGCCGATTCCCGAAACGCCAAAAATCGTCTGGTCGTGCGCCACGATGTACCCATCCCGACGTACAACCGCAAGCATCTGATGGAGTTCTTCGACGCTGATGATTGAGCTGTCCGTCAAGTGATCCAACGGATTTACGATCAGTAATTCGTCGACTACAGCGGTCGGCAAGTAGGCCATCAAAACCTTACCAAGGATGCCTCGATGCGGCGGGCAAACCCGTCCGACGGTGGCAGACACTTTTAGTTCTGTATCCGCTTCGCGTTTATTGATATACACCAGCTTCCCGTCGCACAGAACTCCAACCAGAATCGTACAGTGCGTGTCGGCCACAAGGCGATCCAGATGAGGTTCCAAAACTGAGCGCCAGTCATAGCGTGTCATGATGTTTTGGCTCCACTCCATGGTTTTGACTCCCGGAAGATACGTCTTTGTTGCCGGAGAATAACTAACGACATTGTGTGCAGCCAGCGTCCAGAGCAACCGGTGTACAGTGGCGCGCGGCATGCCTGTGAGCTTGAACAAATCGGCCAAGGTACGTCCATCCGGACTGGCAGCGATGGCATCCATTATCACAAAAGTTTTTTCAAGGGATTTGATTACATCCACTTTTCCCACGCTCCTTCGTCCCACAATGCGGGCATGCGTCTCATTTTTTTGTGCATTGATTAATAT
>DATMYT010000358.1:0-4810 GCA_035560855.1 Negativicutes bacterium
CTTTTATGGTTTAGCCTCGTCAATCCAAATCGCAGTAGTCATATAAAGAAAGGGAACCGCTTCACAGCGGTTCCCTTTCTGCTTTCTAAAGTAGTGGGTGCTTTTGTTCTACGCTTTAGCGGCAGCAAGCCGTTTGTAGCCTTCCAACCGTTCTTTCGCGTCCTGAGCCGTCTTGGCAAAGAGCTCATCCGCCTGCTCAGGGAACTGTTTCTTCAGTGATGAATAGCGAACTTCACCCATCAGGAACTCTTTGAAGTCAGCCGTTGGTTCCTTGGAGTCGAGGCTGAACGGATTCTTGCCTTGCGGCAGCAATGCCGGGTTGTAACGGTACATGCCCCAGTAACCAGCTTCCACAGCTTTTTTCGCTTCCAACTGGCTGGCGCCCATGCCGGCTTTGAGGCCGTGGTTAATGCACGGAGCATAGGCAATAATAAGGGAAGGTCCCGGATAAGCTTCCGCTTCGGCAATGGCCTTGAGCGTCTGGTTCTTATCTGCTCCCATGGCGATCTGCGCCACATAAACATAACCATAGCTCATGGCAATCATCCCAAGGTCTTTTTTCTTAGTGCGCTTGCCGCTCGCGGCAAATTTTGCGATTGCCGCAGTCGGCGTCGATTTGGAGGACTGTCCGCCTGTGTTGGAATAAACTTCGGTATCAAAAACCATCACATTGACGTTTTCATTCATCGCCAAAACATGGTCGAGGCCGCCGAAGCCGATATCATAAGCCCAGCCGTCGCCGCCGAAAATCCAGTGTGACCGCTTAACCAGGAAATCTTTGTTTTCATAGATGGAGTTCAGCAGAACATCACTGCCTTTTTCCTTTTCAAGCAACGTGGTCAATTTATCCGCCCGCTCACGGGTACCGGCGCCATTATCGACATTGGCCAACCAATCTCCGAACGCCGCTTTCAGTTCGCCGCTGACAGGCAGTTTAGCCGCTGCATCGATATCAGTAGCTAGCCGAGCGCGGGATTGTTTGACGCCAAGGAACATTCCGTACCCATATTCCGCGTTGTCTTCAAACAGAGAGTTAGCCCAAGCCGGCCCTTGACCGAGATGATTTTTGGTATAAGGCATTGATGGTGCGCTGGCACCCCAAATAGAGGAGCAGCCTGTAGCATTGGCAATCATCATGCGGTCACCGAACAATTGAGTGATCAGCTTGGCGTAAGGGGTTTCACCGCAGCCGCCGCAAGCGCCGGAGAACTCGAGCAACGGAGTCTCGAACTGACTGCCTTTGACCGTTTCCTTGTTCATCGGGTTGGCCTTGGGCGAAAGAGACATGGCGTAATCCCACAACGGAGCCTGTACCAGTTGGGATTCAAAGGGTTTCATCACCAACGCCTTTTCTTTTGCCGGGCAAACCTGCGCGCAGTTGCCGCAACCGATACAATCAAGCGGAGAAACTGCGATGCGGAACTGCAGGTCTTTTGCGCCAACAGCCGCTTTGCCAGTAAATCCAGCTGGAGCTGCCTTCATTTCACTTTCGGTGGCCAACGCCGGACGGATGGCTGCATGTGGGCATACGAAAGCGCACTGATTACACTGGATGCAGTGCTCAATCTGCCATTCCGGAACATTTAGCGCAATACCGCGTTTTTCAAAGGCGGCCGTTCCAACGGGGAAAGTTCCGTCTTCGCGGCCCTTGAACGCGCTGACAGGAAGGTTGTCGCCTTCAAGACGGTTCATCGGTACCATTAATTCTTTAACAAAAGTCGGCAGATCCTGCGCAGCAGCGTCACTGGAGCACGCGCAAGCTACATGTTTGATATCATTGGCAGTATCCGGCGCGGTCTTCCAGGCTGCAGGCACATTGATTTTCACGGCGGATTCCATGCCCTTTTCAATGGCCGCATAGTTCATGTCGATTACTTTTTGTCCCTGTTTGCCGTAATCGTCAACGGCAGCTTTTTTAAGATACTTCATGGCATCTTCCAGCGGAATTATGTCGGCTAACTTAAAGAACGCCGACTGCATGACCATGTTGATGCGACCGCCGAGTCCAAGCTTCTGTGCAATGCCTGCCCCATCAATGGTGTAGAACTGAATTTCATTTTGGGCGATAAAGCGTTTCATGAACCCTGGCAGCTTTTCGTCCAGTTCATCGGCGCTCCAGGTGCAATTTAGCAGGAATACTCCCTTGGGCTTCAGTCCAGACAGTACGTCATATTTATTGACGTAGGATTGGTTGTGGCAGGCGATAAAGTTCGCCTTGTTGATGAGATAGGAAGATTTGATAGGTTTTTTCCCGAACCGCAGATGCGATATGGTAATTCCGCCGGATTTCTTGGAGTCATACGCAAAATATGCCTGTGCATACATGTCGGTATGATCGCCAATAATCTTGACGGCAGCCTTGTTTGCGCCCACCGTTCCGTCCGAACCGAGGCCCCAGAACTTGCAAGCGGTTGTTCCTGCAGGGGTAGTATCGATATCCTGACCCGCAGGCAAGGAGGTAAAGGTAACATCATCAACAATACTGACGGTGAAACGATCTTTAGGCACGGGAAGTTTCAGATTGTCAAACACGGGCACAATGTGGGTCGGAATGACATCTTTGGACCCGAGCCCATATCGTCCACCGACGATGATCGGCTGTGACTCCTTGCCATAGAACGCACTCTTGACGTCGAGATACAGAGGCTCCCCAATGGAACCGGGTTCTTTGGTCCGGTCAAGCACTGCAATTCTCTTGACAGTCTTTGGAATATAACGGAAGAAGTGTTCCAAAGAGAACGGCCGATAGAGATGAATGGTCAGCAGGCCGACCTTCTCCCCTTTGGCATTCAGATAATCTACGGTTTCCTCAATAACATCGCAGACAGAGCCCATCGCGATGATAATTCTGTCGGCGTCCGGTGCTCCATAGTAATTGAACAGATGATAATCCCGTCCAGTTAGTTTATTGATTTCGCCCATATATTCTTCGACAATTGCGGGGATTGCTTCGTAATAAGAGTTAGATACTTCCCTCTCTTGAAAATAAATGTCAGGATTCTGAGCTGTGCCGCGAATCACCGGATGATCTGGATTCAAAGCCCGGCGGCGAAAGGCATTCAACGCATCTTGATCAATCAGTTTCGCTACTTCATCGTATTCCATGATTTCGATTTTCTGTGCTTCATGCGAAGTGCGGAACCCGTCGAAGAAATTCAGGAAGGGGACTCTTCCTTTGATAGCAGCCAAGTGAGCCACCGCGCTGAGATCCATAACTTGCTGAACACTGCTTTCTGCAAGCAACGCAAACCCTGTTTGGCGGGTCGCCATGACGTCCTGATGGTCGCCGAAAATGTTCAGGGAGTTGGCCGCCAATGCCCGCGCACTAACGTGAAAAACGCACGGCAACAATTCACCGGCAATCTTGTACATGTTGGGAATCATGAGAAGCAAGCCTTGAGAAGCAGTGAACGTGGTGGTCAACGCGCCTGATTGCAACGAGCCGTGCACAGCACCGGCCGCGCCGCCTTCGGACTGCATTTCAGCGACCCGTACCGTCTGTCCAAAAATATTTTTGCGGCCTTGAGCGCTCCACTCATCCACGTGCTCAGCCATGGTCGAAGATGGAGTAATGGGGAAAATTGCGGCAACATCCGTAAATGCATATGCAATGTGGGCGGCCGCGTTGTTTCCATCCATTGTTTTCATTTTTCTCATGCAATAGAACCTTCTTTCATGTTTTTTTGACTGTTTCAGCTTAGCTTCTACATCCGCTCAGACATAATTTTATTATTCGTCATAGAAAACAAAAACCCTTTTTCGTGTAGACAGGTTTCGTTATATGCCTTGCCGATCTTTCACGTGAACCTACAACTCGCTGTTATTTTGAGTTAACCAAACGTTAACCTCCCTTCAAACGTTTTTAATTGACAGTCCAAAAATGCCACAATATAATAATGAAGGTACCCTTTTAGGCACAACTTCTATATATAAAGACGACCTGATTTTATTATTTTGGGGGTGAGATGGATGGACGCCGACGGGCCTCATTTATGCAACAAGAAAGCAACCAAACCAATTTTCGGGGATTCGTCTGTTCGTCTCGCGCTTTACCTGCACTGAGATGACACATGCGTGTCTCCACAACAAAAGGAGGCACTTATTATGCTCAGCGTTTTTAAAACACTCGATCTTCTCCTGCAGCCTGTTCCCGGCAATGAACTGGTTAAGGATGCATGGATTCGACTGGTAAGCCCCTCGGTTGACGAAATTAAAACCGTCTGCCTGGCGACTGGCGTCCCGGAAGACTTTATCCGAGCCGCTTTGGACGAAGAAGAACGATCCCGTATCGAAGTTGAAGATCAATGCATGCTTGTATTGACGAACGTTTCGGTAGCTCGGGGTCCTGATATTTATGACACATTGCCTCTTGGAATGATCCTGACTCCGGACAATATCATTTCCGTTTCCTTGGAAGACACAGGCATTCTGCCGGTTTCATCGTCCGGAAACAGTTTTTCGGCGCCATGCAGCACATCTAAACGCACCCGCTTTCTCCTGCAAATTCTTTATAAAAATGCCACCGTTTTTCTGCGGCACATTCATCAAATCAATCGGCAGACTGATGAAATAGAGCGTCACTTGCGCAAGTCCATGAACAACGCCGAAGTTTTTCAGCTTTTTGATATGGAAAAAGGACTTACTTATTTCACCGCTGCGTTACGAACCAACGGCATCGTTCTCGACCGTTTGTTACGGCTACGCAAAAGCGGCAATTTGCAGCATCTGATCCCGATGTTTGAAGAAGATGAAGACATTCTGGAGGACGCCATTATCGAAAACCGTCAGGCTCTCGAAATGGTTCAGATGT
>DATMYT010000359.1:0-2252 GCA_035560855.1 Negativicutes bacterium
ATATCAGACTGTGCTACAGCGTCTGTATCGGCAACCCCTATTACTTTTTGAGATCCAGTTGTCATTTTACAGCAATTCCCGGTAACGGCGCAAAAATATTCTTGTCAGTTCCGGATCAAACTGTCGACCGGCGTTTTCCTGTAAGTACTGAAGCGTCTGTTCCATCGTCCAGGCATCACGATACGGGCGACGGGAAAGCAAGGCATCCCATACATCCACTATCGAAAAAATACGCGCCGCAAGAGGAATCGAGTCTCCTTTTAATCCGTCCGGATAGCCGCTACCGTCCCAGCGTTCATGATGATGACGGATCAGGGAAATCGCCGGCTTCAAATGCTCGATCTGGTCCACCCATTCCACTCCATATAACGGATGCCGCCGCATCACCGTCCACTCCGCTTCTCCCAGCGGTCCTGGATGCAGCAAAATCGAATCGGGGATCCCCACCTTCCCGATATCATGCAATAAAGCGCCACGCCAAACATGAATCCACTCCGGCTGAGGCAACCCGACGATTTTCGCCAACTTGAGCGTCATATCCGCGACCCGTTGGCTATGATTCTGCGTTTCGCCATCCCGCATATCGAGTGCCCGCGCCCAACCGATCAATGTATTTTCATAGGTTTGATCCAACGCGTCATAGGCCTGACGAATTTGCTGCTCCGCCTTGCCCCGTTCCACGATCTCTACATGCGCCGCCTCCAATAACGCAGTGTTCTCCAGTTCCAGCGCCACCATTTGCGCCATTTGGCCAAGATAATGACATTCCTGTCGGTCAAACTCCCGGTGCGGATCAGTGTCCGCCAGTTCAAGGACGCCAATGACCTGACCGGTCGAATCGGTTAGAGGAAACCCGGCCACTGCATAAACAGTGTGATCTTTGGGTTCCGGCAAACGATGCGTCCACTCCAGGTAATTGTTAGTCACCAACGGTAATCCGGTTTTCCACACTCCTCCGACCAGCCCCTCGCCCCGTCGCGTTTGAGACCAAACTGCTGGAGCTTCCCAGCCAACCGTCATGTGAGGCGCAATCCTGAGCCCATCTTCAGTCACCATCCACAACATTCCCTGTTTCGCCGAAACCAGTTCTACCGAACGCAGCAGCAATGTCCGCAGCAGTGCTGCACGATCCTTGCGCTGCAAAATATCTACGCTCGTCTCCTGCAGCACCTTCAGAAATTTATTTTCCCGATGTTCAGACAAATCACGAATCGTAATAAAAATGATCTTGTGTTCCGCAAGGCGAATCAATTGCATCCGAAATTCAACTTCGACTGTATCGCCACCATTGCGAAGAACTGCAATGGCAATGGGAGGCAGTACCTTTTGCGCGGTTAGTTCTTCCTTACAGACGTGATCCACGCTAGCCCGATCTTGCGAAACCAAATCGTAGAGACTCAGTGATTTCACTTCGCGCAGCGAATAACCGAACAGTTTCAAAAAACCACGGTTTGCTTCCAAAACTTGCAGGCTGTCCGGATCTGCGCTGCACATAGCCGTGACCGACTCGGCCAATACTGTCCGATAACGCGCTTCATTTTGCTTCACCGCCCGTTCGGCTGCTTTGCGCCGCTCGATTTCGGCAGCTGACGCTTCGATAATCCGCGCATTTTCAATTGCCAGTGAGGCAAAGTTCGCCAGTTGTTCCGTGCCTTCGATTTCCAACGTCGAATATTTTTTTTCGTGCCTCGTGTGAGCTAGAATCAGAACCCCCCATACCATACCGCCGACAAACAGCGGCACGCCCATTGCCGAGCGCATACTCGCCCAATACGGTTCATGCAAACGGTGCATATAGTGCGCATAGTCATCGGCCACGGCGACGCAGCCGGTAGCCCATGCTTGCCCGCAAACGCCTTCGCCCTTCCTGATGAAATAATCCTCCGGCAGTTCCCGAATTGTCCCCCGATAGTAAGCCACCCGCATTACCTCGCCCGCATCGTCGCGCAAAGCCATATAGGCGACATCCGCCCCGACAAACTCCTGGGCCCGGCGCAGAATATCCGGCAGCAATTCCTGCAGCCGACGGTGACGCACCAGTTCAAGCGAAGTATCGCGAAGAAGAAAATACAGGGGATCCACCATGTCCACACGAACGCCTCCTTTTTGACAATAAAAAACGCCAAAGATTCTTCATTCCGTGAATCTTCGGCGTCTGAACAGTTGGCCGGGCCACTTGCACAACTACCGTACTCAGCTTTCACTTCCTTGTCGCAGCCGAATTCGATGTAATAAAACATCTATAATTTTTC
>DATMYT010000360.1:0-2203 GCA_035560855.1 Negativicutes bacterium
GTCCCGAATCACCTGCATCGCCGGTGAACTTCCCTGAAAAATTTGCGCCAGCACGGTCGCTTCATCATCAAAATCCGGATTCTGCGGCAGATATCCCACCCGCACGCCGCTCCCCACCAAAACCTTCCCCGAGTCAGCCGGTTCTTCCCCTGTCAACACCCGGAGAAAGGTAGTTTTTCCAGTTCCATTGACGCCGATCAGACCAATTTTATCGCCGTCATTAATATTCATCGCCACCCGCTCAAACAAAACCCGTTCGCCATAGCTTTTTGTCAAATTTTCTGTAGTTAATAAGTTCATGTCACAATCCTTCTACGCTTTTACTTTTTTTGCAGATAGTATAATTATTCCCGTTCTGAATAAAATTCCCTGCCAAGTGGTGTTGACAAATCCGCCTCTTTCCGCGATAATTCTAATTGAAATTGTAAAGTGAAAAAATGTGATGACGGAAAAAAGTAATCTTGCGGATTCATACAGAGAGCCGACGGTTGATGCGAGTCGGTTGTTGAAGCAGGATGAAGTTCCTTCCCGAACAGCAGGCTGAACTGATAGTAGGCCGAGCCGTATGCCGACGTTAAAGGCTTTGAGAGGATCATGCGTCCTTAAAAGGGTGGTACCGCGACAATTCGCCCCTGTTCGGTATCTTTTTTTATTTTCTGGACGTTGATCTATTTGGGTGGTACCGCGATAAATTCGTCCCTTTCCGAGGGATGATTTTTTTTGCCCCAAAATCGAGCCCGGAGTCAACGAAATTTAAAGGAGGTTCATCATGAGTATTCCCTTAGCAATCGTTCTAATCTATATCGTTGTCCTGTTCCTAATCAGTTTTTGGGCTGAAAAGCGTGCAAGGGGAGGCGTGGAAAACTACGTTCTCGCCGGACGAAAACTGACCACTACATTGGTTACCGTTTCCATCGTAGGCCTTGCCATCGGCGGCGCATCAACGATTGGTGTAGCCGAGCAGGCCTACAAAGTCGGCTTGTCTGCCGGTTGGTACACTGCAGCCTGGGGTATCGGCGCCATCTGCATGGGTCTGTTGGTCGCAAAAAAGTATCGGCAATTACGCATTTCCACAATCCCTGAGCTGTTGGAGCGGTTCTATGACAAAAAAGGAATGGTGATCGGCGTATTCTGCCAAATCATCATCCAACTCGTTATTACTTCCCTACAATATATTGCCGGCGGCACCATTCTCCACGCTATGCTTCCTGATATTTTCAGTCTTACAACGGGAATGCTGACCAGCGCCGTTGTCTTTATCGGTATCACATTTATCGGTGGAATGTGGTCGGCCAGCCTGTCCAACATTTTGAATGTATTGCTGATCTATGTCGGGATTATCGCCGCTACAATTGTCATCGTCGTACAATCCGGCGGTTTGGACTCCATTATCGCTCAACTTCCACCTGCAACCCCATATATGAGTTTGATTGATGGAGTTGGCCCGATGGGAATCCTGGGTTGGATCTTAGTCCTCGTCACTGTGAACCTCTCATTGCAAAGCATTATTCAAATATCGCTTGGCGCCAAAGATGTCGCCACGGCGCAGCGAGGTTTCATTATTGGCGGCATTATGATGCTGCCGATAGGTTTTATCTGCGCTTTAATGGGAATTATCGCCAGAGTTAACTACCCCAATGCGAGCGCCGCCATGGCGCTACCTTTGATGATCATGTCCCTTAATCCTTTTCTGTCCGGCATCACTCTTGCTGCTCTCTGGGCGGCTGATATTTCCACCGCCTGCAATCTATTGCTCAGCTCCGCGACTTTATTTTCTCAGGATATTTATAAGCAAGTTTATCCTGAAGCTACAGAAAAGCAGCAACTGTTTGTCACCAAAGCTGCAGTGCTTGTATTGGGAGCTTTAACTCTGATCCTCGCAATGACGGTCAGCGGCATTATCCAGACCATCATGATCGGACTGAGCCTGACCGCAGCTTTCAGCGTTGTCGTGCTGTTCACGTTATTTGCTCCAGGGCTCTGCCGTAAAAATTCCGCCTTCTATACCATCGCCGGCGGTCTAGTGACCTTGATTCTTTGGCAGCTTGCCCCCGCCACGCGAATCCTGCCGCACGTAATATACATGGAATGGCTGGTATGCGTCATCATCTTTCTGGCGGTCTACGTTGTGGATACCAGTCCTATAAAAGCGAATGCATTGGTTGCTCCTGACGCCGAGGAAGCTTCCGATTCCATCTGACTG
>DATMYT010000361.1:0-3058 GCA_035560855.1 Negativicutes bacterium
GTATATGAAAAATAAAACGCTGGAAGACATGGTCTCCCGCGATAATGAGGAGAGCACAGCATGAAAAGAAAAATCATCCGCATTGATGAAGCAAAATGCAATGGCTGCGGCCAATGCGTCACCGGGTGCGCCGAAGGTGCAATTGCGCTGGTGAACGGCAAAGCCACGCTAGTGAGTGAAACATATTGTGATGGCTTGGGAGCTTGTATTGGCGAATGCCCGGTTGGCGCGCTTACGCTCGAGGAACGGGATGGCGCTGAGTATGATCAGACTGCGGTAGATAAACATCTTGCATCCACAAATCGCGCGCCGCATCAAGGCTGTCCGGGTTCCATGGCGCGTTCACTGCATCAGATTTTAGGCGCTTCCACACCGCCCGCCTGTCCTGGCACAGCAGCTTCAATTCCGGCAGTTGCATCGGTTCTTGGCAACTGGCCGGTGCAGCTTGCGCTTGTTCCGGTGAATGCACCGTATCTCGAACGGGCTTCACTGCTAATGGCTGCTGATTGCACTGCTTTTGCCTTTCCTGATTTTCATCGCCGTTTTATGAAGGGAAAAGTTGCTCTCATTGGCTGTCCGAAACTTGATGATGCCAATGGTTACCGCGAAAAACTTGCCAACATTATTCGCACCAATGATATTGAGTTCATCCACGTAGTTTATATGGAGGTTCCCTGCTGCAGTGGCCTCGTCCGCCTTGTCCAAGGCGCGGTTGGCGACTCCGGGCTCAAAGTTCCTGTTAAGCTCACCAAAATTGGTATTGAAGGCGAAATCCTTGATGAAAGCGTGATGTGACACTTTACTTTTCTGCAGAAACAAAGACAGGGGTATGCGAACGCTTCGACGCTTCGCTTAACCTCCGCTTATCGCATACCCCTGTCTTTGTTTTGTTAATCTCAATTTTTAGTAAAAGGAGGAGGTTCTTATGAGCGACATTGTCAAAAACATTCCTATGTCCGAAGCCTTATCTTTATCCGCGTTGGTGGATGTCGAACCCGGCAAAGTCATCAGCCGCACCTTCGTACAACGCCCAAATCTGTCCATCACCCTGTTCGCTTTTGCCGCCGGCGAAGGTGTCAGCACGCACTCCGCTCCGGGTGATGCCATGGTCTATATTCTTGCAGGCGAAGCGAAAATCACGATCGACGGCATCGTGAAAACGGCCAAAACCGGGGAAATAATCGTAATGCCTGCAAATATTCCACATGCAGTCGATGCTGAAAAAGACTTCAAAATGCTTCTGACTGTTGTCCAGTAAAACCACGACCAACTGATAGCCACCACTTCCTTTGCAGACATCCCAAGCAAAGTCTGATAGACTGTAAATAGACACAAAATTCCGAAAGAGGAGATGTAAGATAATGTTTTGTTACCAATGTGAGCAAACTGCCAAAGGTACCGGCTGCGACGTATTCGGCGTCTGCGGAAAAGATCCAAAAACCGCAGCTCTACAAGATCTGCTGCTCAATGTAGCCAAAGGGATATCGATGTATGCCCACCGCGCGGCCGCGCTTGGCATGCATGATCCATCCGTGGACAAGTACGTCATTGAAGCGTTGTTCACCACCATCACCAATGTAAACTTTGACCCGCAGCGTTTGGAAGAAATTCTGCGTCAGGGAGCCGGAATCAAGGCCCGCGCCAAAACCATGTACGAAACGGCAACCTCCAAAGCGGGCAAACCGATGGAAACTCTTTCGGGCCCCGCTACATGGATGCCCCCCAGAAATTTAGAAGGGTTAGTCGCTCAGGGCGAAGAACTCGTCATCAGTAAAGACTTGACCGCTCGCGGCGCCGATTTGGTCGGACTGGAATATCTTATTATCTTTGGTCTGAAGGGGATGGCCGCTTATGCCGACCACGCCCGTGTACTCGGCAAAGAAGATCCAAAAGTAAATGCTTTTTTCCACGAGGCTCTCGATTTTTTGACCCAACCTGGCCATGGCGTCGACGCCTTGCTTGGCATGGCGCTGCGGTGCGGAGAAATCAACATTCGTGTCATGGAATTGTTGGACGAAGCCAATACCAGCACCTATGGGCATCCAGTACCGACACCGGTTCGGATTACTGCCGTGAAAGGAAAGGCCATTTTGGTCTCCGGTCACGACCTGAAAGATCTGGAGGAAGTGCTCAAGCAGACCGAAGATACCGGCATCAATGTGTATACCCACGGTGAGATGTTGCCCTGTCACGGCTATCCCGGTCTGAAAAAATTCAAACATTTCGTTGGGAACTATGGCGGCGCCTGGCAGGATCAGCAGAAAGAATTCGCCGCGTTCCCCGGCGCTATCCTAATGACTACCAACTGCATTCAAAAGCCAGCGGAAGCTTACAAGCATCGTATTTTCACCAGTGGTCTTGTGGCCTGGCCCGGCGTCGTTCATATCAACGACCGCAACTTCCAGCCGGTTATTGAGGCAGCTCTCGCTGCCCCAGGTTTTGCTGAAACCGAGCCGTCAAAAACCATTCTCGTCGGGTTCGGACGCAATGCTGTCATTGGAGCTGCACCGAAAGTCATTGAGTTGGTACAAGCAGGTAAAATCAAACATTTCTTTCTTATCGGCGGGTGCGATGGCGCCAAGAGCGGTCGAAACTATTACACAGAACTTGCGACCCAAGTGCCAAAAGATTGTGTTATCCTGACGCTGGCCTGCGGCAAGTATCGCTTTAACAAACTGGACTTCGGCGATATCGAGGGCATTCCCCGATTGCTTGATGTCGGTCAATGCAACGACGCTTATTCCGCAGTACGCATTGCCAAGGCTCTTGCCGAAGCATTCAAGACCGACGTTAACGGATTGCCGCTGTCACTGGTGCTATCCTGGTACGAGCAAAAGGCCGTTTGTATTCTTCTTTCCCTGCTCTTCCTCGGCATCCGCAACATCCGTATCGGCCCTTCGGCCCCGGCGTTCCTTACCCCCGCTGTATTCCAAGTCTTGCATGACAAACTCAATCTCATGCCTATTACCACTCCGGAAGCCGACCTGGCGGCAATGCTCAAGTAAGCAAAGCTACCAAGGCAGCGCTCCGAGAAGTTGGTCTTGAAAAAAGGCGGTAC
>DATMYT010000362.1:0-5354 GCA_035560855.1 Negativicutes bacterium
TTACTACCGCAGTTGCAAAAGAAGTTCTCCAAGAAATCGACGGAGGGGTCAGCAGTTTTGAGCCATTCATCCGATACGTAAGTTTCGCCGAGTCCAGTATTAACTTCAATGCGATCTTGCGAGTAAAGACCGTATCGGACCAGCACCTAATCCGACATGAATTTATCATGAGACTTCATGCCCGTTACCGACAAGAAGGAATAATAATTCCCTTCCCGATCCGAACGGTCAAACTGGAGCAAGTAATGGCACTGGAAAATACTTCTGAGTAATCTCTAGCGCCATCAAAGATTTACCCGACAATGGCTAATACGATGCCGATGAACAGGCCGGAAATAATGGTGAAACCTGCACAGTAACCCATGATATCCTTGATTCCCAACCCTGCCACCGCCAATATTGGCAATGCCCAAAACGGTTGAATTTGATTGGTCCAAGCTTCGCCCCAGGTAAACGCGATCAAAGTCGTTCCCATATCGGCTCCCAATTTTTCAGCCGCTTTCATCATAATCGGTCCTTGTACCGCCCAGATTCCTCCACCGGAAGGGATCGCTATATTGACCAGTCCGGAACTTAAAAAAGTCATCAATGGAAAACTATGAGGTGTTGAGCAATTTATGAACCATTGAGATATGACATTAGTAAGGCCGGAGTGTTGCATAATCCCCATCATGCCTGCATATATGGGGAATTGCAGCAAGACGGGGCCCACACTTTTGGCTCCATTGTAGAATGCGGTTTTATATCGCATTGGGTTTCCGAACAGCAGGAAGCCCAAAACCAGAAAGAAGATGATGACAATATCGATATTGATGTTAAAAGTCTTCACTTTCATAAAATAGTTGGCGACATAAACCAGCCCAAAAATCCCTACGACATAACTAGCGATGCTATTGTTGTTGAAACGGTCGGCTGGGGTTAGGATTTCCGGTGTTTCTTCAACTTTTTCGTCTTCTTTGACCAGCTTGTCTGAAATGCCGATGACTTCGTCTGTAGGAGGCATCATGTAGCGCATGGTCAATACCAACAAGATCCCTACACCGATGTCGATGAACCAGTTGAGTGGAGAAAACAGGGTTTGACTGACAGGAATGACACCCATCACCTTTTCCAGAAAATGCCCAGGGGTGGCCACAACTAATGGAATGGAGGCCGAAAAGCCGCGGGCGAGTGTGCCGCCGTACACAGCGGCCACGAGTATGGGGTAGTGGGCGCCGCGGTTGTTGGTAGCCACTTTTCTCGCCAGAATGGCCCCGCCGATCATGCCCAGGCCCCAGTTCAAAAAGGACAACAGGTAGGAAATCGCGGCGGTAAACATGACGGCTTGAGCTGGAGTTTTAGGCCAGGCGCTGATGGTCGTCAGGATTTTTTTGACCTGCTTTGTATTGGCTAAAACGTGTCCCGTAATCAGGATCAGAATGATTTGTGTTGTAAATCCATAAAGGCTAACCAGCCCCTTGCCCCAATAATCAACTAAGGAAAGAGCGCTGGAGGGAGTCCAGAAAAGGGCCGCGCAAAATACCAGTAATGTCATTCCTAAAGCCAGGATATAATCATCCGGTAGGTATCGACTTACTAAATTAACCAACCATTTGGTGATAATTTTCATGTCCTTGGCCTCCCTCAAATTTATAAGCAGATTAAGTCGCGCTGAAAATGATTGAACGATTGATGGCCGCTTTCGGTCACAACAACACTGTCTTCGATGCGGATGCCGAATTCGCCGGGAAAATAAACTCCCGGTTCAACGGAAAAAGTCATGCCTGGTTCCAGTGTCATTTTGTTGCCGAAGTTGATGGAAGGAAGTTCGTGGCCCTCTAGTCCCATTCCATGCCCGGTACGGTGAATAAAGTGTTTTTCCAGGCCTTTTTTTGCCAAGTGGTTATACGCTACGGCGTGTACATCCTCAGCCACTACGCCGGGTCTGATCGCGGCCTTGGCCATTTCTTGCGCTTCCTGCACTTGTTTGTAGGTTTCAAGTATTTTATCCGAGGGGCGGCCAATGCAAACGGTGCGTGTAATATCCGACCAATATTTCTTGTATGCGCCGCCAAGATCCAAAAAGACCATATCGCCGGGACTGGGAATGCGTCCGCCTGAGACATGATGGGGATTGGCACTGTTTGGGCCTGCGGCGATCAAATTGCTGAAGGGTCCGGCCATGCCGCGCTTTTTTAGTTCCACTTCCACCATATCCTTGATTTCTAGTTCGGTTTTTCCTTCGGCGCAGGCGGTTATGGCAAGCGGCATGATTTCGTCGCTGAGAATTCCGGATTGTTTCATCAAACTAATTTCAGCCGCGTCTTTTATGTTGCGCAGCGGTGTGAACACTGAGCTGGCCAGTCCTGTGGACACCTTGGGGCAGGCTTTGAGAAAAGGATCGGCCTGCATGAAGCCCAGTGTATCATCGATCGCTATTTTTCCTTGTCGCAAGCCCAGCTCTCCCATAATGTCAGCTACCAAGGCATACAGGTCGTTGCCATCGCGCCAGTCCCGTTGATCTGCAATCCAGCAGTCTTGCTTTGCCTGATTGGCGTACAACTTTGGTACGATGAGCACGGGGTCGCCCGATGCAGGAATGATGGCGATTTGCAAGCGCTCATCCGGTTTTGGTGCATAACCGGTGAGATAGAAAAGGTTGGCCGACGGCCACAAAATGACGCCATCCCATTGCTGCTGCTGCATGCCTTTCAAAACTCGTTCATACCGTTCTTTGAATACGGGGTCCATACACAATTCCTCCCTTTTTTGCATCCCTTTATCAACCTTTTTTCCGCGGCAGTGGATCAAGTAGCGTTTCTTATCCCTCCTTTTTGCTGTGTACCTCGAATGTGCTGCAAAAAATAAGACGCTTTAAACCGGAGCCTCTTTCCAACATAAGGAGTAGAGTTCTTGGTTCAAAGCGTCTTTGCTTAGCTTAATCGAGGCGATGTTCAGTTATAAGCAAGCCGCCTAATCCAAGGGTCGTTGCTTATTTTTAGTAATGCAAATACTGTGCCAACCATATCATGAGGGGTAAGGCGGTTGGGATCAATCAACGGGAGGAGCCGGTATTCTGCTTATAACGTGCGTGGTTGCCAATCCGAGGGGGCGTTGCCAAAACTCTCTAATGGGAATGATCAATTCATTAACTGGTCCGTTTATGGGTTGCACATATTGCGATTATGTACGTTTACCAACCAGTTTCCTTTGCTTTGTTACAATAAAATGGTAGGATAAATGCAATCAAGCAGTATCGACATTCTATGGATTAGTAGGGAGGTTCCGTGGATGCAAAAATCTATTGCAGTTTTAGCGACAGGAAAGAAGTCCAGTCAGGTAATGGCAGAACAAATCAGACAGGTCTTTTCAAACGATGCTATCACTGTAACGCCCTACTGGCTCGATGAGTTGCGACATAATCCACGTCCTCCCATTGTGGCCGATTTGGCGCTTCTTTCCTGCAATGCCGTGAAAGAAGTGCTCAGCCCCTTTATCCATCCGACGGTGCCTCTACTTATTGCCAATCGCACGTTGCGGCTGGATGTCATTGATCAATTATTGGAGTTGCCGATTGGTTGCAAGACGCTACTCGTTACGAAAACTACCGTTGGCGCCACAGAGGCATTGGAGACACTCGGGGAAATTGGGTTTTCCCAGCTTTCTGTCCATTCGTTATTGATTGATGACTATGCTATCTGCGCTTCCATTACGACGGTCCTGCTTTTTGATGAACCAGAGCAAATACCCAAGTGGGCAACGAAAGTCATCGATCTGGGAGTGCGCGAAATCGAGCTGTCCAGCTTGGTTGCACTGGCCCACAAGCTGAACGAGCCGTTGAAGACGAATATTCCCATCAGCATTCAGTATTTACAGGAAATTGTCCACCGCAGCCAACGAATGCTGAAATCGGCAAAAACCGTCGAGTTGCTCAATCGCCAACTAAGTGTAGTATTGAACAACGTAACGGATTGTCTGATCGTTGTTGATGCTGACTTTATCATCCGATTTCTCAATGACACTGCCCAGGCATTTCTTGGACTGCAATCGAGGGAGGCTGTTGGACAGTCGCTGCAGCAGCTCATTCCCGAGTTGCAGGAGATCGTATCTCTTGAGTATGATTGCTCGCCGGAGAAAAGGGTTGTTACCCTTGCGGAGCGGACTTATCACGTCGATCTGCAGACGTTAAACGATGTGGAGGGCCAACAGATCAGTGCGATTATTACCTTGCGTAATGTTACTGAGGTGCTGCGTATGGAAAACGAAGTACGGCAAGCGCTGCGCAAGCGGGGTTACGTTTCTCAATATACTTTTGCCAACATTGTGGGGAACTCGTCAACGATCCAAGAGGCTGTTGGTGTTGCCACCAAACTTTCCGCCAGTGATCTTAATGTAATGATCCATGGTGAAAACGGTACCGGCAAAGAGCTGTTCGCGCATTCGATCCACAGCGCTTCCCCGCGCGCCAGCGGTCCGTTTATTGCTGTCAACTGTGCAGCATTATCTCCCACGCTACTGGAAAGCGAATTGTTCGGCTATGAGGATGGTGCGTTTACTGGAGCCAAAAAAGGAGGAAAATCAGGCCTGATTGAGCAGGCAGACAAAGGAACTCTGTTTTTGGATGAAATCGGCGATATCACATTGGAGGCGCAGACCAAACTGCTACGAGTCATTCAGGAAAGAGCGCTCATGCGAATCGGCGGCGGGCGGATCATTCCCGTCAACATTCGAATCATTGCGGCAACCAATAAGGACTTACAGGACATGGTGGCGAAGGGCCAATTTCGTCAGGACTTGTTTTATCGTCTTTTTGTTGCGCCGTTATACATACCGCCACTGCGTGATCACTCCGAAGATATTCCGGCAATGCTGGAAAGCTTTATGCAGGAATACCATATTGCAGGGAGCTATATTGATAATGAATTGCTGGAGTGTTTGCGCAGCTATTCCTGGCCGGGAAACATCAGAGAACTGTCCAATATAGTTCAGTACGCTGGGGTGATTAGCGATAGTTCATCGTCATTTAAAAAAGCCATTTTTAACCGGATTCATAGTTGGCGCGAAAACTCGACCAGGTTCCCGATCGATCTGCAACCGGAGGACCTGCCCTTATACATCAGCATATTGAATGTTTTTGCAGAGGCTGGTCAGAAAAACTTGCGCATAGGTCGCCAGAGCCTGTGCAATCATTTGCGGTTGCAGCACCCTGCGATCACCGAACAGTCCTTGCGTAGCCGAATCGCGAAATTGGCCAATGCAGGGTTTCTGGAAAGCGGAGTCGGTCGCCAGGGCACACAAATTACGAATAGCGGAGAACTGTTCAGAAGCCAGTATACCAAGGCTTAAAAAATATGGATATTCTGCTGGAAACATAA
>DATMYT010000363.1:0-2692 GCA_035560855.1 Negativicutes bacterium
ACCCCTTTATGTGTATTCTTTGGGTTTAACCCGCAGCAACCGCATGCTGTTCATCGTCACAAGAATCGTTGCGCCCATATCCGCCAGAATTGCCAGCCACAACGTCAGCCAGCCTGGGAACACGGCCAGCACTGCAATCAATTTGATTGCCAGAGAAAAAGCAATGTTCTGTCGAATGATTGCAAATGCATTGCGGCTTAACCGAATAGTGAACGGCAGCATGCGGAGGTCGTCCGCCATCAGTGCAATATCCGCAGTTTCAAGAGCCGTATCGGTTCCTGCGCCGCCCATGGCAACGCCTACCGTAGCAAGTGCCAAAGCGGGGGCATCATTGACCCCATCGCCAACCATAGCAACCTTACCGTACTTTCCTACCAGTTCCTGTATTGCAGTCACTTTGTTCTGCGGCAGAAGTTCGGAGCGAAACTCATCGACGCCCGTCTTAGACGCTATGGCTGCGGCAGTTGCAGCATTGTCGCCAGTCAGCATGATAGTGTGAAGAATACCTGCCTGTTTTAGGGCTGCGATCGTTTTCGCACTGTTCTCCCGCACTTCATCGGCAACAGCCACAATTCCAAGGAAGCTTTCTTTTGTGCCAACTATCATCACCGTTTTTCCTTCACTTTGCAGGCGGTCAATGTGCACCGCAATGCGTTCCAGCGAGATCGACAGTTCTGCAAAGAGCCGTGGATTGCCGATATATACTATTTCGCCGTCTACGGTTCCCTGTGCCCCACGTCCCGCAATAGCGCAGAAATTTTCAGCGGGAACAACCTCTAACTTTCGAGCCTTTGAGGCTTTTACCAAGGCTGTAGCAAGCGGATGTTCCGAGCGGACTTCCAGGCCTGCGGAAATTTTCAGCAAATCGTCTTCCGAAATTCCATTGAGTGGAATAACATCGGTGACGGCAGGCTCTCCTTTGGTAAGTGTCCCCGTTTTGTCAAACGCAATCGCGCTAAGTGACCCAGCTTCCTCAAGATGAATGCCGCCTTTAATGAGAACGCCGTTTTTCGCGGCAACACTGATTGCGCTGACAACCGCCACCGGAGTGGATACAACAAGAGCGCAGGGGCAGGCTACCACAAGCAGGGCCAGTCCACGATAAATCCAGGGCGTCCATTCCTGCCCGAAGAGTAGAGGGGGAACCAGAACGATACCAACAGCCAGCGCCATGACAATAGGCGTATAAACTGCCGCAAACCGCTCCACGAAAGCCTGGGATGGAGCGCGATTCCCCTGTGCGGCTTCCACCATGTGAATAATTTTCGAAATGGTTGCATCTCGTACCCGTTTCGTTACCTCGACTTCCAACGCACCATGGGTGTTGAGCGTTCCAGCATACACCTCGGCTCCCGGTCCCTTTTCCACCGGCATGGATTCGCCGGTAATCGAAGCTTGGTTAATGGCTGACTCGCCTTTTACAATCATCCCGTCCATGGCGATCTTTTCGCCCGGGAGAATAATCATGATGTCACTGACAATGATCTCTTCCACCGGCATGTCAATTTCAATGTTCCCACGTCGCACTCTCGCAACTTTGGGAGCAATATCCATCATTTCCCGGATAGAACGCCGTGCTTTTTCCATCGTCCAACTTTCCAACATTTCCGATATCGCAAACAGGAAGGCCACCGTCGCGCCTTCTTCATATTGTCCGATGGCCATCGCACCAACCACCGCTACGCTCATTAGGACGCTCATATTGAAGTTTCCGCGTGGCAACGCTCTGCCCGCTTTGCGGAAATTTCCCCAACCTCCCAGCACAACAGCCGCCATATAAAGCGGCAAAAAGAATCCGGCTGTTCCACCAAACTTCTCCACACCAAAACCGATAGCTAAAGAGAAGCCGGACAAAATCGCCCGTTGGAGTTCCCAATCCGTCTTTTCGACTTGCTGCTCCGTTTTCGATACTTCTCCGATTTCAGGACGGATCGTGTAGTCTTCTTCCATCCCTAACCGGCAAATTCCTGCAAAGTCTGCCTGGCCTTCAACCGTTAGCTTTCTTGTCATCGCATTGAGTGAAACTTTCGTAACTCCAGGCATCTTGCCGACTGCCTGTTCAAATTTTCGCGCGCAGTCCAGACAAGTGATTCCATCCACTTGAAAAGTGGTTGCTGTTCGTTCGGTCACTGCTTCTTCTGTTTCCATGTTATCCCCTTTGCAGCTGCTACTCATGTTCGACATGTTCAATCCCCCTGGCCAGCAAACCGGCAATGTGCTCATCATCCAGGGAGTACCAGACCGTTGTCCCTTCCCTGCGATATTTAACCAGCCGCGAGTTGCGCAACGTGCGCAATTGGTGTGACACTGCAGATTGACCCATCCCAATCACAGCGGCAATATCACAAACACAGAGTTCTCGTTTCGACAGCGCCTGCAAAATTTTCACCCGGGTAGTATCACCCAACACTTTAAATGTCTCCGCCACACGTTGGGCCATTTTATCCGACAACAGTTCGGCCTTGGCTAGACAAACGGTTTGAGGGTTTTCGCAAATCTCCGTACACACATCACACTCACGCTCTTTCATACAAACCTCCAATATATGAGCATATACTCACATATAATATAGTTTCTTTATGGTGATATGTCAAGCAAAGATTTCATTCCGGATACGATGAAGTGATGTGGATATCAGGAGTAATCCCGCCGCAGTAATCGAGATGAGAAAGCGCCGCCTTAATAAAGATCC
>DATMYT010000364.1:0-6727 GCA_035560855.1 Negativicutes bacterium
GAAGCGGACGCCGGCGGCGATCATGCCTTCGGCGCAGGCCTGGTTGCCTTGCATGAGTCTGGCTGCGCTCATTTCGTCGCCTCCTTTTCTTTTACTACCTGGATGGCGTAGTCTGGGCAGCGCAGTTCGCACTGGCCGCAGTTAATACAGGCTTCCGGCGCTTTGGCGAATACTTTGCCGATCTCGTCGAGTTCGAGCACTTGTTTCGGGCAGAATGCCACGCAGATTCCGCAGCCTTTGCAGAATTTCCTGTTGATTGTTACTGCCAAGTTCTCAGACCTCCATTTCTTGCTTAATTCACCATTTTATTTGGCCTAGGCCTATCTGACCATATAATTTAGCAAGCCTCCGCTGAGGACAATTTCCCTCTGCCTTTGAGTCAAAGAGCAAGTCGTGGGAAATTCATAGCCCTGCGTAACATTGCGTACAATCACGTTCCCCTGCTCTACACCAGTATAGACATTGTCGATCAGCAGTTCATCTCCATCCTGTATTCGGTCATAGTCGATTTCATGAGCAAACACTAATTGCAGAATCCCAAAATTGATCAGATTTGCCGCATGGATACGCTCAACGCTTTTGGCCAGTAACACTTTGACCCCCAGAAACATCGGACAAAGCGCCGCATGTTCGCGGGATGATCCCTGTCCATAACTCTGTCCAGCCACAATCACGGAGGCAATAGCCAATTCTTTATTTTTCTTGCACTCTGCAGCAAATTCCGGTTTCACATCACGGAACACATACTCAGAGTATTTGGGAACATTGGATCGATATTTTAGCAGAGAACCGGCCGGAGTGATATGATCCGTCGTGATTTTGTCTCCCAGCTTAATTGAAACCTTTCCTCTAATAGTTTCGGGAATCTTGGTGTTTTTCGGTGGAGCGCCAATATTCGGGCCCCGGAACACTTCGACGGCAGGATCGCAAGACGGCAGAAGAATCAGGCTGTCGTCAACATGATACACGTCCGGCAATGAAATCACCGGATATTCCAATCCCAAATCACGCGGGTCAGTAATACAGCCGGTCAGCGCTGCAGCCACAGCAGTTTCAGGACTGACCAGATAAACTTGTCCATCTTTGGTCCCGCTGCGTCCTTCGTAATTGCGATTGTTTGTACGCAAAGAAACTCCTTTGCTTTGAGGTGACTGTCCCGCTCCACAGCAAAAACCGCAAACACTTTCATAAATGCGGGCTCCCGCCGCCAGAAAAATATCCATTAATCCATTTTTCACAATCATCGCCTGAACTTGACGGCTTCCTGGAGCAATGCCGAAACTTACATTCGGATGTACACGTTTTCCTTTGAGCATGGCAGCAACAAGCAGCAAGTCACGATAAGAAGAGTTGGTGCAACTCCCCACGAGAACTTGGTTTACCTGCAGCCCTTCCATCTCTTTGACCATTTTAACATTGTCCGGCGAATGCGGACAGGCAATATTCGGTACTATCTTGCTTACATCAATGGTTACAATTTTTTCATATGTCGCATCGGCATCGGGTTTTATTTCTTGCCAGTCTTCCAAGCGCGACTGCGCCTTGAAAAAAGCCTTGGTGATTTCATCGCTGGGAAATATCGACGTGGTAATGCCCATTTCCGCGCCCATATTGGTTATCGTTGCCCGTTCAGGTACGGTAAGTTGTTTGATGAAGCTGCCGCCATACTCGATGGCCGTACCAACATTGCCTTTTGTCGTAAAAATGCGCAGAGCTTCAAGCGCTATATCTTTAGCGGAAGACCAGGGATTTAGGCTCCCTTCCAGGTTCAGCCTGATAATTTTCGGATATGTTAAAAAGCACTTTCCACTAGCCATCGCACCGGCGATTTCCAGCCCACCTACGCCGACCGCCACCATCCCCACCGCTCCACAGGTAGGAGTATGGCTATCGCCGCCAACCAGCACTTCTCCCGGTCGGCTGAATCTTTCCAGATGAACCTGGTGACAAATGCCGTTTCCCGGTTTAGAGCATTTAATTCCATGTTTATCGGCTACGGTCTGCAGATAACGATGGTCATCCGCATTTTCAAATCCATCCTGTAATGTGTTGTGGTCAATGTACGACACAGAATTTGTCTTGACCTTGCCACCGCCTAACGCCTCATATTGCAGATAAGCCATCGTGCCTAAAACATCCTGTGTCAGTGTCTGGTCGACGCGAATTTCAATCTCATTGCCGGGAGTCATTTCGCCCGACACTATATGTGATGCGATAATTTTTTCCATCAAATTTTTCCCCATGTTCGTCGCTCCTATCTCGAATAAAATTCTATCGTTTTGTCAAGATCCCAATAATTTATCCAGATAATCTCGCGCAGCATCTGGACTCTGCAGCACTACTTCTGCGCGTTCTTGATCTTTCAGCAGTTTTTTTTCAGCCGCCAGCAGGATTTCCTGTTCGCGTTCCTTCGGAACAATCACAACCCCATCATCATCACCGACAACAATATCCCCGGGGTTGACAGCAACACCGCCGCAGGCTATGGGTACATTGATTTCCCCACCGCCATTCTTGGTACTGGCAGAAGACGTAACACTTCTACAAAAGACTGGAAAGCCACTATTCCCAATCCCCGTAACATCGCGAATACTGCCGTCCACTACCATTCCGCCCAATCCCAGGATTTGGGCCAGTCCCGCCACGAAGTCGCCGGCAACCGCCCGCGAAATGTACCCCCGGGAATCAATAACAAGTACCTCGCCCGGTTTCGCCGCACGAATAGCGCGAAGTACTGCTGAATTATCGCCAGCAGGCATTTTGACCGTAACCGCTCTGCCGTAAACTCGGTATCCTTCTTTGAGCGGTTTTATGGCAGTATCCATGCTATTTAGTCCATCTGTCGCATCTGCCGCACATGTACTGGGTATTTTTTTGAACTTCACAATTATTTCTTCCATATGTTACCTTCCTCTTACGCCATCGCTACCAAGCTTTGACCGACAACCCTCAGCCCTTCCAACATGGAGGCGATTTCTTGAGTAGCTTTAGCCAATTCTTGCGTGATCCGATTGCTTTGCTCCACATTGTTCACCACGTGGTCTACCGATTTGCCGAAGTCGATCAACATGCTGTTAATATTACCCGCGCTGCGGTGGCTCTCCTCCGCTAATTTTCGGACTTCATTCGCCACAACAGAAAAACCCCGGCCATGCTCGCCAGCCCGAGCCGCCTCAATCGCTGCGTTTAGCCCTAATAAATTGGTCTGCTGAGCTACTCGTCGAATAATATCCAGGATTTGAGTCGTATTAGACACTTTCTGCAAAGTCGCCTTCGCGATTTGGGCAGATTCCTGACTGGTAGCGGCTAGTTCCTGCGACGACGCAGTAATTTCTTCCACTGCAGCCGCCGCTCGCTCTAAATCTTGATAGAGCGCTGTAACGCACTGCTGAATCTGCTGCGCCTTTTCCATATCACGCGAGCGCTCTTTTTCTTGCGCGTCATTAATCTTAAGAGCCTCTTTAATTGCCAACTTGATGGCCTCTGGACCGGATTCCAGTTCTTCGACAGCAAACCCCCGGGCTTTTGCCTCTTTAACCGGGCTATTATCGCCGACAATTCCTTGTATTCCAAGACGGGAGAACTCCTCAAGCGAGCTTATTATGGTTTCACTAGTCGACCACGGGCGCAGCAAAATTTCTATCGATCCGATCTGCAGGGTCTGAGCGCTCGCATCAAAGGAATTACGGTTAATCATCAAGCCGATTTTTTCATGCCGCTTAGCCAGCCGGTGGATTGGCGGAAGCAGATCACAAAACGAAACCGAAATCCCAACCACTGGCTTGCCGGTAGTTTTACTTAAAACTGCGCCGGTGCCTCCCCTGGCAATGAATACACCAATATGCGGATAAGCTTGAGCAATTTCCGCTGCGGAAGCCTTTGATTCAATCGGTATATTCAACCCCATTTCGGCGATAACTTTGGCAGCTGTTGCTATCACAGCCGGCGTAACACTTACAAAAAGAATTGAATCCACTTATGCGGGCCCCTCTCTTACATTACAGGAGTGTATATCTCACCCTTCATAATCCTTCTTGCCGTTCTTTCCATGCCAACCTTTGCAACCTTTTGGCCATCCTCGGTTAAAGTAACTCGAACTTCGACAATCCCTTCCGGATGTCCGATCCGAACCATTCGATCCTTTAGATCAGTCTGGAACCCAGCAACTTGGTTTGGAATTGTACCTTCCAGCAAGGTTGTCGCAGCTAAATTATACAAACAACTGGCTGGACTGGTACGATGCAATTTTCCCATAGACACTACTTTGACGAGGATATCCACATCCTCTTTGCGAATCAACTCGCCCCCGGTAGTCACATAGTCCTGCGCGGGACTGATCACGGCGATTTTGGGAACGTTAGGCTTATTTTGCCTTGCATCTTGCTCGGTTTTCGCCATACCGGCGATTACTGCCATTTTGTCACGGATCAGATTGAGCTCATCCAGAATGGCTTGATTTGCGGCGACCTCTTTGTGCGATTCATCTCCAGACAGGCCTACGTCGGTACCCGCTAAAAAAACAAATGGATTTATGAGGTCAGAGAACGTCACCCCATAGGTGGCTTTGTCAGTTTTTACTTCAGATTTGGACCCCAGCAGTAATTGTTTTCCCGTCAATTCTCCCCCAGGATTCATGATGGAAACACGAAACATCGCCCCGGGCTTTACAACACCAGGCATCAGGTAGTCTCCGCCAACTTTAGCTTTGCCGTTAATAACCGGGATCTCCATTTGCAGCATTTTTTTGATGTTAGTGTTATATACAAATACTTCTGCCATTTCGGCAGCGGGGTCAACAACCGCCAATCCTTCATCCACCACAAAAGCGCCCACCGCCGCCATCAAATTGCCACAGGTTCCTTTGTCATCCACAACGGCTTCGGCGACTCCGAGTTGATAAAAAGTCCAGTCAGCATCTGCACCTTCATGCGATGACGGTGAAATGACGCATACCTTACTGGTAGAAGAAGTCGTACCCCCTAATCCGTTGACTTGTGAAGGGTTATAACAATCGATCCCCTCCAGGAAAATTTTGTTGCGTGCCGTAGCATCTTCAGGCAAGTCCTTTTTTTGAAAAAAAAGTCCCCTGCTTGTTCCGCCTCTATATACGCTACAGGGAATTGAAAATTGTGACATAAAAACGCCTCCTACGCAATTTCGCTAAAGTTTTCGTTATTTTTCAAACCCATACAACATTATAGGGTTATCCACTAATATCCGATTACGCACCACTTCGTCAGGCGCTTGCTCGGCCAGCAAATCCAACATACTGCTATCGTCCGGCCATGGCCTCCGCTCAGAAAAGATTGTCGGATGGGGCCAATCCGTTCCCCACACCATACGCTCCGGTGCATATTCCACATAGGTTTTTCCGACTTGCACCGTATCGGCATAGGTTGGGTCGCCGACCTTGGTATCCTGATACAGCCCCGATAGCTTCACCCAAGTCTTGCCTTGGTCAATGAGTTTGCAAATAGTCCGGAATGCCGGATGATTCACACCTTCCGGCTGCGGGATGTGGCCCCGGTGATCAAATACGATTGGTGAAGGCAGTGACGATATGAACGATTCCATATTTATAATTTCCGCGGCGCTCATCCAAAATTGCACATGCCAGCCAAACTCATTGATCCGCTGCGAAAGCGCCATGATCAAATCCCGGTCATCCGATCCGCCAGTTGATATGTTAAATCGAACGCCACGCACACCCATGGTGTGCATGATCTGCAGTTCAGCATCCGAAATAGAGTTGTCGACAACCACCACCCCACGGGCGTTGGGTCCCATCTGTTGCAATGCATCCAGTGTGCAACGATTATCTGTACCATAGGCCGACGGAGTTACAATTACATTCCGCGTCAGCCCAAGTCTTTTTTGAAGCAAATAGTAAGCGTCCACCGTTGCAGGCGGCTGATTTCGAATATCCGTCGGCAAGTAGGGAAACCGAACGGGATCATAAATATGATGGTGACTATCACATGCATTATGCGGAATTTTGATGGCAGGGCTCTGCCGTCCAGTTGAGTAAGGCGCCTGTATACCGACCGTTACCATAATCCCAACACCTTCCACCACATGGAACCCAGCCCAATCCAAATAATAAGATTAATGGCTGAAACCATAAATCCAACCTTCCACCAGGTTCCCTGGCTGACATAGCCCGCACCAAAGTATATTGGCGCAGGACCAGCGGCGTAGTGCGTGATCCCTTGAGAAATTGACGAAGCAAAAAACAAGGAAAACGCGGCCAGGTATGGGGGAGTTCCTACTGCCACCGCTACAGCCAGAAAAGCCGAAAACATCGCTGCAATATGCGCGGTCAGACTGGCAAAAGCATAGTGGGCATACGTATAAACCAGTACAACAATAACAAAAGCATACGGCCAGGGCATGCCGATGAGCGAGCCGCTTACCACTTTTGCAAACCAAGGAATGAGGCCCAGTGTATTAAGATAGCCCGCTAGACAAATCAAGCTACCCATCCAGATCATGGTGTCCCAGCCACTTTTTTCCTCAGTAACATCACTCCATTCAAGCACTCCGGTCGCAAGCATGGCTGAAACAGCAATCATTGCGACTAAGGTGGCGTCAAGGCGGGTAAATTGTGAAGTTGCCCAGAGTATCAGCGCAGCTGAAAATATTACCAAAAGCCATTTTTCTTCGCGCCGCATCGGTCCCATTTTTTCCAGCGCCTGTTCGGCAATTTGCCTTGCCTCCGGAGTTTTTG
>DATMYT010000365.1:0-2417 GCA_035560855.1 Negativicutes bacterium
TAATTACATCGGCGCCGCAGTCGTGAGCTACTTTGGATGCCCGGTGACTTTTGCCGGTACCTGTCGGCCCAATGAATGCGACTACTTCCAAGACTCAAGCCTCCCGACAGGAATATTCTTCTGCTGAAAACGGGACCTGCATGCGAACAGGACCCGTACGCATCATCTAGGCTCCACAATTAATTTGATGGCGGTCTTTTTCTCGCCATCAAGCATAATATCGGTAAATGCCGGGATGCATATCAGGTCTATCCTCTGAGGAGCGACAAAACCTTTGGCAATAGCTACTGCTTTTGTCGCCTGATTCACCGCACCAGCACCAATCGCTTGTATTTCCGCCGAACCATGTTCGCGTATTACACCTGCCAAAGCACCGGCAACTAAATTGGGGTTGGATTTGGCTGACACTTTTAAAACACTCATGTTTTAGTGACCCCTCCTCCGAAGTGAATCTATTGTATCATCTTCGTCGGATTAGCCAAAATTCCTGCCGCTATTTGCTAAATACCAAAACACGCCCGTTTTCTCTTAGTGCTGTAAGGTTCTTTGCGGCCCGTTGAGTCCTTACAGTTTCAAACATGTTATCAATCAGTTCCTCTGGAAAATCAAGTTCGTCCAGAAAATCAGGCACAAATTCCGAATCATCAAGAATCAGACAATCGCGAAATTTTTCAGCCAGCAATATGCTCAAAAGATTTATCTCTCCTTTAGAAAGACTAGCAAGATCCCGCACAATTGAAAGCATGCAAAATTTATCATAGGGTTGTTTGGTCTCGATTTTTACGCAAGATGGCTCTTTCCCTGTAATATAATGGTAGGCTTTCAGATTGGTGGCAATAGTATTTTGAAAGGAGTCCAGATCCTGCGGAGATACTGTCTGAGACAACATAAAATTCAACGATAACAATCGATGTTTCGAATCAAATTGAATTGTTCCAATCTGAGGAAAACGCACCAATATGGAAATCAACAGACTAACGCCGTCAGATGTGCGCGGATCTGTAGTATTCGAAGTAATTTTTTTCAACATAGTGTTCGCCTCACTTCACAAACCCAAAAATCGGAAACGACCTTGATCAAGGTCGTTTCCGGATAATTTAAGCTATCAGAAATACTTCAGTTCCCAAGTCATTACTTGGCATAGTCAACGGCACGTGTCTCCCTAATCACCGTTACGCGGATTTGCCCCGGATAATCCATATCCGCTTCAATCCGTTTCACGATGTCTTTTGCTAAACGTATGGATGCAAGATCATCAATCTTATCAGGTTTAACCATGATACGAACTTCGCGTCCCGCTTGAATCGCATAGGATTTGTCGACGCCCTCGAAGGAATCGGCAATTTCTTCCAACTTAGTCAATCGTTTGATATAGCTTTCCAGAGTTTCGCGCCTAGCTCCAGGCCGGGCGGCTGAAACAGCATCCGCAGCGGCCACGAGAACCGCTTGGATTGTTTTGGGTTCTTCATCACCGTGATGAGCAACAATCGCATTAACAACTTCCGCCGACTCACGATACTTCTTGGCCAAATCCCCGCCAATCGTTACATGGGGACCTTCCACTTCGTGGTCGATGGCTTTACCGATATCATGCAGCAATCCGGCCCGTTTCGCCAGTGTCACATCGACACCAAGCTCTGCTGCCATAATTCCCGCGAGATGTGATACTTCAATGGAATGTTTCAGAACATTTTGTCCATAACTGGTGCGGTATTTCAGACGACCCAACAAACGAATAAGTTCGGGATGTAATCCATGAATACCGGTTTCAAACGTCGCCTGCTCACCAGCGTCCTTGATGCGTTGTTCCACTTCTTTTTGAGCTTTTTCGACAGTCTCTTCAATCCTTGCTGGATGAATTCGCCCGTCACTGATCAATTTTTCCAGCGCCAGTCGCGCAACTTCACGACGAACTGGATCAAAGCCGGAAATAAGGATAGCTTCCGGTGTATCATCAATAATTAAATCTATACCGGTCAACGCTTCAAGCGTTCGTATGTTTCGTCCCTCACGCCCGATAATGCGACCCTTCATTTCGTCATTGGGTAGACTTACTACCGAGACTGTTGTTTCCGCTGCGTGATCAGCTGCACATCGTTGAATGGCCAGAGAAACAATTTCACGTGCCTTTTTATCGGCTTCCTCTTTGGCTTGATGTTCCAGATCTTTAATTAAAACAGCCATTTCATGGCGGGTTTCTTGTTCAACATTCGAAAGCAATACACTTTTTGCTTCTTCCTGCGTTAACCCGGCCAAGCGTTCCAATTCATCCACCTGTTTTTGATACAGGCCATTGATTTGTTCCTGTTTTTCGTCCACTTCAGATTCACGTTTGACGATATTCTCTTCTTTTTTCTCCATGGATTCGATTTTTCGATCCATATTTTCTTCTTTTTGTTGAAGACGACGTTCCATTC
>DATMYT010000366.1:0-2902 GCA_035560855.1 Negativicutes bacterium
CCATTTGTCGGCAGTCGGCGCCTTTGCCGGCTTCCTCGATCTTGATGACATTGGCTCCCATGTCCGCCATCATCATGCTGGCGAATGGCCCGGCCAGCACGCGTGTTAAATCTAGTACTGTGATTCCTTCCAAAGCTCCCAATCGTTGCATCTTGTTTCCTCCCCTTATTTTAGATATGATCTAAAAGTACATTATGCATGTTTCGTGCCAAAAAAAGTTTATAGAAACACTGTGCTGCCTGGCTAAGAATGATTACAATCAAAGTAACCTGTATTGTCGAATCACGATTGCAAGGGTGTGAAGAAAATGAGCCGAATCGTCATGATATCTCCATTTAAGGATCTGGAAGAAGCGGCGCGCCAGGTAGCTGCGGAATTGAATGTCCCCATAGAAATTTATAAAGGCGGCATGGACTCGGCAAGCGATGCCATCGACCGACTCACGGGACCGGAAGTGGATGTATTCATCAGTCGGGGAGGGACCTCAGATTATATTGCTCGCCACTATAATGTGCCGGTAGTTAACATAAATACGGGCCTATACGATATCATGGAATCCTGTGAGGAAGCGCGGAAAATTTCCCGTAATATTGCGATTACTTCTTTTGCTAAACCCTTTATTGGCATGAGATTGCTGGAAAAAGCCATGGATATTGCGATCACGGAGTTGGTTTTTCATAGTCAGGCTGATCTCGAAAAACTTATTGCGGATCTATCTCATGAAGGTGATTATTGTGTGGTAGGCGGCGGGCAAACTGTGCCAGAGGCCCAGAAACATGGCCTACCGGCGGTGTTTTTGCGAGCGAGCCGCGAGACAATTAGGGAAACCTTGCTACAGGCTGTTGAAGTGGCGCAACTCCGCCGGGAAGAAAAACGGCGGGCATATCGTCTGAAAGCGATTCTGGACAGCGTTTATGACGGGATCATCGCGGTGGATGCGGAAGGAAAACTGGAGATCATGAATCCGGCGGCCGAAAGGATGCTGAATATCAATGCGAGCCAATCCATCGGGCATCAGGCAAATCAGGTAATTCCAAACACCCGATTGCATGAGGTTTTGCATACCGGCAAGGCAGAGATCGGTGAACTGCAGGATTTGGGGAATGTTCATATTGTGACTAATCGGGTTCCAATCAAGGATGAGACCGAGATCATGGGGGCGGTCGCTACGTTTCAAGATGCATCACGACTAATGCAGGTTGAGCATCGCTTGCGACGAGAGATGACCAAGAACAGGTTTGTCGCCAAATACCGGCTGGAGGATATTCTGGGAGAATCGGCGCCGATTGTTGAGACCAAGGAGATGGCAGCCAAGTTTTCTTCGTCTGACTTGACCCTGTTGATCTACGGGCCTTCCGGCAGTGGCAAGGAGATGTTTGCACAAGGGATCCATCTGGCGGGGAAACGAAAACTTCATCCCTTTGTTGCGATCAACTGCGCAGCGTTGCCGCCAACGTTGCTGGAGAGCGAACTGTTTGGCTATGACGAAGGCGCATTTACCGGCGCAAAACGCAAGGGCAAACTGGGTTTGTTTGAACTCGGACACGGCGGAACAGTTTTTTTGGATGAGATCGACGCTTTGACGATTGAGCTTCAAGGGCGATTGTTGCGCGTGTTGCAGGAAAAGGAAGTCCTCAGGGTTGGCGGCGATACTATTATTCCGGTCGATATTCGAGTACTTGCTGCGACCAATAAACCGCCGCACGAATTGGTTGCTGCAGGAAAATTGCGCGAAGATTTGTATTACCGTTTAAATGTACTGTACCTGGAAATTCCAAGCCTCAAGGAACGAATCCAAGATATTCCGCTTTTGTGTCGACACTTTTTGCTGTCGCTGAAATCGGAAGCCAGTCTAATGCATTGTGAAGCATTTTTGCCGTTTTTAATTCGTTACAATTGGCCCGGGAACGTGAGAGAATTGGTTAATTTTTGCCAACGGTTGTCCTTTTATCAGGAAGGCTTTTTACAATCCAAGGACGCGGAACAACTGCTTCGGCGTATTGCGCCCAACATGATGGCGGCGATAACGGCGATGCCTTATCGAGATGAACTAACTGCAAGAGTAAACGCGTTTGAGGCTCGGATTATCCAGGAAACGTTGCAATCGACCGGGAGCATTCGAAAAGCCGCTGAAAAACTTGGCGTACCGAAATCAACGCTGTCTCGCAAGTTAAAAGGCAAAAACATAAGCGAAGAAAAATAAATTGTCCCATAAATGAACCGGACCGGATCAAATATGGGACAAAAATTGCAGCATATACAGAAGGTTCGGCTAATTTTATAGCGAATAGTAAAAGTTGGTTGAAGGGAAGGGGGCGGTGAATTTGGAACCAAATAAGAGCGTAGAGCTGTCGGCGCTGCTAACATCCAAACCCAGTGCGTCATCGGTTGACTATATCGTGAACAGTATCAAAGATCTGCTGTTGACGCAAAAAGTCTTGCCGGGGGATCGCTTGCCTCCCGAAATGGAGTTGGCCCGAATGCTCTCTGTCAGCCGTGGGTCCGTAAGGGAAGCCATGAAAGTCTTATCGGCGCTTGGCATTATTGATATTAAACGCGGTGACGGTACGTATGTATCAAATCGGGGCGGCGACGTTTTGTTTGATCCGTTGCTGTTCAGCTTGATCGTATCGCAGCCAAGATTTGATGAACTAAAGGAACTTCGCCGGATATTGGAAGTAAACGTTATTCGTCTTGTAATCCGCAACGCGTGTGAAGAAGATATTCAGGAATTGCGAAATTGCTATGCGAAGATGAACGAACTCAAAAATAAGGAAGAGCAAAAATATGAAGAGCTGCTGGCGTATGATCTTGAATTTCATAATATTTTGGGTCAAGCCAGCAAGAACCGCCCGCTAGAAACCATCTACAAATTTGTGATGCAGTATTTCAAACCATACAT
>DATMYT010000367.1:0-3678 GCA_035560855.1 Negativicutes bacterium
GGATAACGTGCTGGAAAAGTGGCAATAACCGTTAGCTGCTGCCAACGGAAATAAAGGAAGGTATATCTATGAGCATGAAAGGAAAAGATTTGCTGGCGCTTCACGACCTGTCCCCGGCGGAGGTGGAAGAAATTTTCCGCGTGACCGCCGAACTAAAGCAGAAACAAAAGGCCGGCATCGAACACCCACTGCTCAAAGGGAAAACGTTGGGCATGATCTTTCAAAAGTCTTCCACCCGGACGCGTGTCTCTTTTGAGGTAGGTATGTATCAACTCGGGGGCTCGGCGCTGTTTCTCTCCGCCAATGACTTGCAGATGGGACGTGGTGAACCGATTCGTGACACGGCGCGTGTGCTGTCGGGCTATCTTGACGGCATCATGATCCGTACCTATGCACAGAAGGACGTGGAAGAATTGGCTGAGTGGTCACAGATTCCCGTCATCAATGGGTTGACCGATTCGCATCATCCGTGTCAAGTGCTGGCAGATTTGTTTACAGTGCGCGAACACAAGGGCTCATTAAAAGGGCTGAAGCTTGCTTTTCTCGGGGATGGTTTCAATATGGCCAATTCCCTGATGGAAGGCGGAGCTAAGACCGGCATGCATATTGTTGTTGCCACCCCTCCCGGATATGAGCCGAAGGCTGATATTGTTGAGCGAGCGCAGGCGGCAGCGTTGGAGACCGGGGGCAGCGTGCAGTTCTGCAATGATCCGCGCGAGGCTGCTCATGACGCTGATGTGCTGGTGACGGACGTTTGGTCCAGCATGGGGCATGAAGCGGAGCATAGGGCAAGACTCAAGGCTTTTGGCGGGTACAGTCTGAATAGTGCCATGATGGCTCTTGCCAAGCCCAAAGCGATGGTGCAGCACTGTCTGCCGGCGCACCGGGGTGAGGAAATCAGCGATGAACTGTTTGAGGCCCATGCAAAGGAAATCTTTGATGAAGCGGAAAATCGCCTGCATGTGCAAAAAGCAATCATGGCATTAGTGATATAAAATAAAAAATGCAAGATATTTTGGAGGGAAAAATCATGAGTAAGACGCAGAAAAAAGAAAACAAAAAAGTGGTACTGGCCTATTCCGGTGGGTTGGACACCTCCGTTATCATTCCTTGGCTGATCGAAAATTATGGGTATGAAGTTATCGCGATGTGCGCCGATGTCGGTCAAGGCGACGATTTTGAAGCTGTTAAAAACAAGGCGCTCAAGACCGGCGCAAGCAAAGTATATGTCGAAGATCTGCGGGAAGCCTTTATTACTGAATATATTTGGCCGACATTGAAGGCGGGTGCGATATATGAAGGAAAGTATTTGCTGGGAACTTCCATGGCCCGTCCGATTATTGCACAGGCACTGGCCCGAGTGGCGGAAAAAGAGGGTGCGGTAGCCATCGCCCACGGAGCAACCGGCAAAGGAAACGATCAAGTCCGATTTGAACTGACCATCAAGGCGTTGGCCCCTCATCTGCAAATTATTGCACCTTGGCGTATGTGGGACATCCGGTCGCGTGAAGACGCTATTGATTACGCAGAGAAACGCGGCATTCCCATTCCTGTGACCAAAGCCCGGCCTTACAGCATGGACGGCAATCTTTGGCATCTGAGCCATGAAGGGGCGGATCTTGAAGATCCATGGAACGAGCCGAAACCTGATCTCTGCATGATTTCCAAGACACCGGAAACGGCTCCGGACAAAGCGGAATATGTAGAAATTGGCTTTGAAAAAGGCACACCGGTTTCTGTTAATGGAAAGAACCTCAAACCGGTGGCACTAGTGGCCAAACTGAATGAGATAGGCGCTATTCATGGCGTCGGCATTGCAGACCTCGTCGAAAACCGGTTGGTGGGTATGAAATCCCGTGGCGTATATGAGACCCCCGGCGGATCGATTCTATACTATGCGCACAGGGAACTGGAAGCGCTCACACTAGACCGTGCAACGCTGCACTATAAGGAACAGATGTCAGTCCGTTACGCCGAACTGGTGTATGACGGAATGTGGTTTGCGCCACTGAGGGAAGCATTGGATGCTTTCGTGAATGAGACGCAGCAGACTGTGACGGGCACTGTCCGCGTTAAACTGTATAAAGGCAACATTATGAGCGCCGGTGCAAAATCGCCATACTCCCTCTACAATGAAGGTTTTGTCACTTTCGGTCGCGATGAAGTCTACAATCAGCAGGATGCTGAAGGATTTATCAATCTGTTTGGCTTGCCGCTCAAAATTCGGGCGCTGATGATGCAGAAAGAGGCGAAAAAGAAGTGACCAAACTGTGGGGCGGCCGGTTTACCCGGGACACCGACGCGAGCGTGGAGGAGTTTACCTCCTCCATTGCGTTTGATCAACGGATGTATCGGCAGGACATTCTCGGCAGCATGGCGCATGCCCGTATGTTGGGGCGTTGTGGAATTTTGACACAGGCGGAAACCGATAGCATCATTGCCGGGCTGGCGTCCATTTTGGCCGATATTGAAGCCGGTAATTTTTCGTTTGAAATTGAGTTGGAAGATATCCACATGAACGTCGAGAAGCGTCTTACTGAGCGGATCGGACCGGTTGGAGGCAAGCTTCATACCGCACGCAGCCGCAATGATCAGGTGGCTCTCGACACACACATGTACATGAAATCAGCGATTCAATCGATTGCTGCTTTGATCAATTCCATGGAACAAGCGCTGGTTGAGGTCGCGGAAGCTAACATCGATGTAATTTTGCCTGGTTATACCCACATGCAGCGGGCGCAGCCCGTATTGTTCTCCCACCACATGTTGGCGTATTTTCAGATGTTGGCACGGGATTTTGACCGACTGCAAGGAGTCTGGGATCGCACTGATATTATGCCTCTTGGCGCTGGAGCACTGGCGGGGACCACTTTTCCCATCGACCGGCGCATGGTCGCTGACGAACTGAAATTTTCCCAAATCTATGCCAACAGTATGGATGCTGTTAGCGACAGAGACTACATTATTGAGTTTTTATCTTTTGCGTCCATTCTTATGGTTCATCTTTCCCGGCTTAGCGAAGAAATGATTCTGTGGTCATCGACCGAGTTTGCTTTTATTGAGCTTGACGATGCTCATTGCACAGGGTCAAGCATCATGCCGCAAAAGAAAAACCCTGATGTGTGCGAGCTGGTACGAGGGAAAACGGGTCGCGTAGTGGGTCACCTCATGGCAATGTTGACGATTCTTAAAGGATTGCCTATGACATATAACAAGGATTTGCAGGAAGACAAGGAAGGCGTGTTTGATACAATTGACACGCTGAAATTTAGCCTTACTGTTTATGCATCCATGTTGAAGGGCATGAAGGTTAATGCCGGACGGATGCGCCAGATGTTGGACGATGATTTTTCCAACGCGACGGATATGGCCGATTATTTGGTCCGCAAAGGATTGCCTTTTCGAGAAGCACATGCTGTCGTAGGACATGCCGTGCGTCTGGCGATCGAAACGGAACGCAGTCTCACCGAAATCCCCCTTTCGGAACTGCAGACATTGTGTCCGTTGTTTGACGCTGATATTTTGGAGGCGCTCCGTATCGAAACCTGTATCGAAGCCCGAAACTCGGAGGGAGGGACCGCGTCCGCACAGGTTAGACATGCCCTTACAAATTGTCGTTCTATTATACAATTGCAGCAAACAACAATTGACATGTATACAAAACGCAATATATAATAG
>DATMYT010000368.1:0-2987 GCA_035560855.1 Negativicutes bacterium
GTAGAATATCTGTATCAAACCAACATGAAAATATCAATCCCATTTTTGATCTCGACGAAGAACTACGGAATCCTGATCGACACGGAAAGCGCGATGATTTTTGATGGAAGAAACGGAACGATGAGTTTTACGCTTGATACCGTGGATGAAATTTCCTATTATATCATTATCGGCGAGAATTTCGATGAGATTGTCGCTGCATTGCGAACGCTTACCGGAAGGGCTACAATGCTGCCGCGATGGGCGTTTGGCTATATTCAATCCAAAGAGCGTTACCACTCCTCGGAAGACCTTTTAAACACCGTAGCACAATTTAGGGCGTCAGGTATTCCCCTCGACTGTATTGTGCAGGATTGGCTTTCCTGGGCAAAGGGACTATGGGGTGAGAAGCGCGCGGATCCAATCAGATACCCTGACCTTACAAAGCTTATGAATGCGCTGCATGGGCAGCATGTCAGGCTGATGGTTTCTGTTTGGCCCAATATGTCGGTAGATAGTACCAATTACCGTGAGTTTCATAAAAAAGGGTTGCTACTGCCAAACTCTTCAGTTTATAATGCCTTTGATGAAAGCGCGAGAGCAATTTATTGGAAACAATGCAATGAGGATTGGTTTTCCGCCGGTATCGACGCGTTGTGGTGCGACAATACAGAACCTTTTTCCGATGCGGACTGGAACGGTGAGACCAAAAGAACGGAGGAACTGCGCTATCAGCTGATCGTGACGGATTCCCAAAAATCGATGGACTGGAAGCGCCTAAACACTTTCGGACTCTTCCAGGCAAAGGGTATCTATGAAAACTGGCGCAGGCAAACCAGCGCAAAGCGCGTTACAAATCTCTCGCGTTCTACCTACCTATCAGGCCAGCGTTACGGTGTAATCGCCTGGTCGGGTGACGTCAGCGCTAAGTGGAGTGTGCTTCAAAATCAAATCGTCGAGGGAATCAAATTCTGTATGAGCGGCGCGCCGTATTGGACGCTTGACATCGGCGGTTTCTTTACCGTCAGGGACAAATTCGAAAACAGAGGCTGCGAAAAAGCAGGCGATGATACCCCGCTATGGTTCTGGGACGGCGATTATAACGACGGTGTTGCCGACCTTGGGTACAGGGAGCTCTATGTGAGATGGTTGCAGTATGCCACCTTTTTACCGATATTTCGTTCGCACGGCACGGATACGCCGCGCGAACCCTGGAACTTCGGCCACCCTGGCGAGCTCTGTTACGATGCTATTTTAACGTTTATCCGGCTTCGTTACCGCCTGCTTCCCTATATTTATTCTATAGCGGCGTCGGTATCGCAGCATCATGATACCATGATGCGAAGCCTCATGTTCGATTTTGCGCACGATGACAATGTGAAAGATGCTTGCCATAGCTATATGTTCGGCAAATCGTTGCTTGACTGCCCTGTCACGGAGCCGATGTATTATGGGCCGAACAATACCCTGCTGCAAAACACGCAAAAGACGTGGGACGTCTATTTGCCGAAACCGGGGCTTTGGTATGATTTTTGGACTAACCAAGCATATGATGGCGGACAAACCATCCCATGCGAGGCGCCGCTTCATATCATGCCACTTTTTGTGAAAGCGGGCTCAATCATGCCATTCTCCGATACGCTGGTTTATACAGATGAACGAAACGGCGAAGTGTCGGAAATCCTCGTCTACGATGGGGAGAATGGGGAGTTTAACCTATATAACGACGAAGGTGACGGTTATTCCTATGAGGCAGGCAACTATTCGTTAATCCGCCTGATCTATCAGTATCACGAAAAAACATTGACCTTCGGAAAAGTCGATGGAAAATACCGGTATCAGGAAAACTTCACGATAAAGCTGGTTGAGGATGGGCGGGTTCGACCTGCTGTTAATTTCATCTACAAAGGGGAAGAAGCCTTCGTAAGCCTTGCCTGAATGAACGGAGGTTGGTGACGCTGTACAAGATCATTCTTGAAAACAAGTTTTACCTGAAGCTGATGCTCACCTACTGCCTCATTATTTTCCTGGGCCTTGGTCTTACGTCCTATCTTGTAACCTCTAACATGATTGAGATTCTGGCGGAGAAGGAATCGCGGTTTGACAGCGAAGTAATCCAGAAGGTGAGCAACTACAGCGACGAACGCTATCAGGATGTGAAGGACATCTTCGCGCGGCTCTATCAAAAGCAGTATTTTAACAACAACACCAGCATCGTGGACTTTATCAACCCCTCCAAAGAAGCGCAGCGGAACAACAGCTATAAATCGGCGGCAATTGTGGGCTATCTGCAGGATACCTGCAACGCCAATGCCGCAATAACCGATATATTGCTCGTCGATTACAGCGGAAAGGAAGCATACTTCTGTTCCAACATACACAACCGGGATGTGTCGATCGATTATAACTTTTTCAGATACGATTTCCTGGGCAGCGGATCGGTACTCAACCGAATTGAGATTGTTCCCAACTATATCCCGGACTATATCAGTTCGTCCAGCGCAAAAGTTTTTCCCATCATCAGCTTTCGGATTTTCCTGTTTGACGAAAACGCCATCCGGTTTGACAAACCGCTTGGAATGGCCGTTGTCAATATGCGTGCAGATTTTTTCAAAACAGCATACAAGGATTCCACCAGCTTTAAAGGTAATATTTACGTGGTGGATCGAAACGGCTTGACGCTGTTCGATTCCTCCGGCAATTTATCCGGCAAGCCGTTTCCCTTTGCAACCTATCTTGCAAACGGATTGCTTGATCTTGAAACCAATCAGAAATTTATCGTAAACAAACGCGATTCGGAAGAAACCGGATTTGTCTTTGCGGACATCGTGGATAAGAAAATCATTGAAAAGGAGACAGACGGGATACGCGCCAACATCAACAACATTATCGCGGTGTGTATTGTGCTGACCATGACGATCGGCCTGATTTTCGCCACGATGTTTTCTAAAAGGATCAAATCACTGGTAAAAAATATGAAAGCTGTTGAAAGCGGAAAGCTTGACACC
>DATMYT010000369.1:0-2305 GCA_035560855.1 Negativicutes bacterium
ATAAAGGACAAAGAAAAAACGGCAATAGCATTAAAAAAAGCATGGAAATCGTTTGAAAACATTTTACCGCTTTTTCTTTCCATTATCCTTATCATTGGCATTGGGCTTGCTATTCTTAGCCCAATTATTATATCGAAATTAATTGGACAACAATCCGGGTGGATCGGGATAATCATAGCCGCAGTGATTGGTTCTGTTACTTTAATACCTGGATTTGTCACATTTCCCTTAGCGGCTTCCTTATTAAAAAATGGCGCAGGATTAACTCAAATTATTGTGTTTATCTCGACTTCAATGATGGTCGGTGTTGTAACGGCTCCCGTCGAGATGCAATACTTTGGCCGAAAAGTAACACTTCTGAGAAACTTTCTGGCATTTGTTTTTTCGTTTATTGTCGCACTTATACTAAAGGCGGTGCTTGAATCATGAAGATTGTACAAAGATATAGGATATTCCTAGCTTTGGTGTTTGTTAATGCCCTCCTTGTTATGGTAAACCCGGAAGTAGGTTTTGCATCAGTTGAAAATTCGCTGGATAATATGAATGTAATTTTTATGACATTACCACCCATTTTCATTTTACTGGGGTTGCTTGACATCTGGGTTCCAAGAGAAACTATGATCAAGCTGATGGGTGATAATTCAGGACTAAATGGAATTATGGTAGCCTTTTTATTAGGGTCTGTTGCGGCCGGTCCCTTGTATGCGGCTTTTCCCATAGCGGGAATTTTGCTGAAGAAAGGCTGCAGGATAGCTAATATCCTTATTTTTGTTGGTGCGTGGTCGACGACTAAAATACCGCTAATCTTATTCGAAGCATCTTCAATGGGGTGGAAGTTTATGATTGCTAGACTGATCATTGACTTGCCTATCATCATTTTAATTGCCCATATCACCGAAAGGATGACCAGTGATCAAGAAAAAGCGTTCATTTATGAAAATGCTGCGAGATGTAATTAAATAAACCATTTATCATAAAGGGCTTTATTCACCGGGGAAAAGAACCAATAATAGCAATGACTTCTAAAATGAAGATGGTTGGTGGAAAAGTAATGATGCGACTCGAAACGTTGATGTGGCTTTTTCCGATGGCATTTATGATCCATGATTTTGAGGAAATTATCTTTTTTCCCTCATGGCTGACTAAAAACATAGATAACATTCGGGCGAAATATCCGCGGATAGCGAAAATGGTTCAATCCAGGCTGGGGAACTTATCTTCAGCCTCTTTTGCCCTCGCTGTTTTTGAAGAATTTATCGTTTTAGTTGTTTTAACCTTCGTGTGCGTAGAATATGATTTTTATTCTTTTTATGCAACATTAGTTGCCGCCTATCTTTTTCATGTGCTTGTACATGTCATTCAGTCGATTGCCTTACAACGCTATATTCCGGCGGTAGGAAGTGCGGTGTTAACAGCAATTTATTGTGTTTATACATTGTATGTCTTGGATTCTATCGGCTATTTGAATTGGCAGTACATATGGAGAGCACTGCCTATAGTTATTATTGCAATGGTGTTAAATTTGTTTTTTGCTCATTGGGTGTCGGCTAAATACGGTGTTCTATAAGCAAAATTGCTGCTTGCAAAATTGTCTGCCAAGTGTTACTATTTCACTAATTTAGTGATGCTATATGAGTGTATGAGGGACAGAGAGGGGATGTTATTCCGTCTGTCCTTTTTTGGTTCTTATTATTTAGGAAAAGACTGAAAGGGTGGGTATCATGACTGATTCCAATACCATTCTGTTTTCTGGGTATGCTCGGTTGCCAAGCGGAATTTCATCCAGTTACATCCACGAAACCATGGTGTTGGTTGTTTTGATTGACACAAGGACTGCTACGATTATCGAAGCGGAATGCACACTTTCGACTAGAACGTCGGAACGCTATATTTCCGGCTTTTTGATTGGTGAGAGTATTAATGATGGGGTTGAAGATATCAATCAACGCATTGATCGGTATTACGAGGGAAATTCAAAAAAAGCAATAAGTACTGCATTGCGAAGCATATACAATAATTACAGAAGCTATGTTAAATCGTAAATCTACTTAGATTCCGAGGAAGCCGGTCGGCGGGAGTAACGGCGATAAAAAAAATGAGCCTTGCGGCTCAAGAAGGTTAGTGACTTTAGTTGATACTTTGTTGTGGTTGATTCCCTTCGATTGCCGGAGGGGATTTTTTTTCTAGGCTGTCCGCTATCTTTTTCAAAGATTTTGAAATGCAATACATGAAGTATAGAAAAGCGCCAGCAGCAAATAGATGGAACGCCACAAAAACGATACCAAACCCAGCACGTCCATAATAC
>DATMYT010000370.1:0-2891 GCA_035560855.1 Negativicutes bacterium
GTGTATGGTCATGGTTTTGTCTCAATTTGCCGCCGCAGCGGCAGCAGGCTTGCCAAACGTCGTTATTCTCGCCACGGGGGGCACCATCGCCGGACGCGGCGGCAGCGCTACACAGATGACCGGTTACAATCCCGGTGAAATCGGTGTGCAGATCTTGATCAACGCAGTGCCGGAAATCAAGCAGTACGCCAATGTTTCGGGCGAGCAGGTGGCCAATATCGGTAGTTTCGCCATGACGCACGAAGTCTGGCTAAAACTGGCGAATCGGGTCAATGAACTGTTGGCCAGCTCCCTGGTGGATGGAATTGTTATCACGCACGGTACGGATACTCTCGAAGAGACCGCCTATTTTCTCAACCTCGTCGTGAAAAGCGATAAACCGGTTGTGCTTGTGGGCGCCATGCGTCCGGCTACGGCGATTAGCGCCGACGGCCCGGTCAATCTTTTGAATGCTGTTCGCCTTGCCGGCAGCCCCAAAGCAAGAGGCAAAGGCGTGCTGGTCGGGATGAACGATCAGATCAATGGCGCACGAGATGTGACCAAAACCAATACGACCCATGTGGAAACGTTCAAGAGTCCGGAACTGGGTTATCTGGGCTATATCCAGAACGGCGAACCTTATTTCTATCGTGAAACAACCCGCAAACATACCTATATGACTGAGTTTGACATCTCGGGACTGAAGGAACTGCCTTATGTGGAGATTATCTACAACCATGTCAATGGCGATAAGAATATGGTCAATGCGCTAGTTGCCGCCGATGTAAAAGGCATTGTCAGTGCAGGCATGGGGCATGGCAGTATTTTCCCCGCCACCCGTGATGCTTTGGCAGAAGCGGCGAAAAAAGGGATTCCGGTTGTGAAAAGCTCACGAGTCGGCAATGGGATCGTGACTCGCGTGGCGGATGACGATAAATACGGCTTTATCGCCGGGGATACCCTGAACCCGCAAAAAGCGCGTATCCTGCTGATGCTGGCTTTAACGAAGACCAATGATGCAGCCGCTATTCAAAGGATTTTCGACGAGTATTAAAAAACACAGATTCCTTTGAGAGAACTCCCCCGCGAAGTTCGCGGGGGAGTTCTCTGTTTTCTAGTACGTCCAAGGCGGCAGTGGGCGGCGCAGATGATGGCTAAATCCAGTAGGGGGCTAATCATCCACGCGTATCGGAAATGATGTTTACAGCTATATCCTGATTTTCTACCATAGATACAAAACGCAAAGCGAGGTTGGGATCAAATTGACTTCCGGCACATCGCTTGAGTTCTTTCAGTGCGGCGCCAGGAGACATCCCTTTTCGATAGGGCCTATCGCTGATCATGGCATCGTAACTATCAATGATTGTCAAAAGTCTACACTCAAAAGGAATCTCTTTCCCCGCCAGGCCTAGCGGATATCCCTTGCCGTTCCACCATTCGTGATGTTTTAGAATCCAGTTTGCTATTGGTAACAAAGTGGAAGAGGTATGGGCCAGTCGGCAGCCGATTTCGCTGTGCTTCTGCATCACAAGCCGTTCATCTTCGGTCAATACGCTAGGTTTGAGCAAAATATGATCAGGAACCCCCACTTTGCCGATATCGTGGAATCTGGCAAATAGTTTTAGATCGGCCATTGTTGAGGGAGCAATTCCGATTAATTTGGCAAAATTTAAGAGAAGATTTTCCATCCTTTCACTATGAGAAGCTGTGCTATTATCCCGAGCCGCCTGCATTTTTTCTACAATCTGAATGACTGTGCTATTGTAGCCGACGTTATGAGAAATTTTTTCTCGGTACATTTTCCCCTCAGCTTCCTTGGATAAATTGCGTACGTCACAATTAGACCCGAAGCCGTAACCGAAGGAAAGCTGCAGTGGAATTTCTGCATTGTTTTTCTGCAAGCTATCTTCATGTAAACGCATTTGGGCCTTAGAATATAGCTGCTCCAGCGTTTTTTCATCGGTATTCTGAAGGAGTATGACAAATTCATCGCCGCCGATTCGGAAAATGGATCCAACATCAAGAAAGATTGACCTGAGAAAATCCGCTGCATTTTGCAGCAATTTGTCACCGCACCCATGTCCCAAGGTATCATTTACAAACTTGAGCCCGTCAACATCGAAAAAGAATACGCCAATCTGCTGGTTGGTTCCATTTTCTAACTGCAATAGCTCCGCTTCAAAGCAAGCGCGGTTGTGTGTGCTAGTTAATGTGTCGTTGAAACTCAAGAAGCGCAAATCTTGCTGAGCTTGCAAACTCTTTTTCAGATACATATTTGCCCGGCTGTATTCTTGCATATAATAGCCGGTAATTATGCTAAAGCCGGTGGCGCTGGCAATGATAGATGTGGTCAGCGTGACAGCTAAGTCGATGTATCGTTCAATTGAATTGATGGGCATAAGTAGCGGCAACGGATGAAAAAACTCCCAGATGATCAGGCTATCTGGAAGAATAATTAGCATAATAATTGCGGCAATTCTTTTCATTCCCACCAACAGTACCGCTACCATTGGAACAAAAAGGGTAATGTATATTGGGGCACGACCCAAGCTGCCTCCAGTCTGAAACCAGCAGATTGGAACTGCAATTGCAATTAGTAATAGTGCCATCCCAATCGGTAGGTTATAGTGTCGTTTAACACGAGACAAATAGTAAAGGCCTACCAAAAAGAAGCCGGTCAGCGCCGGTGTACATACTGCGTAAGAAGGCATTTCGATGATGAAATTAATAAGAGAACTCCAGAATGAAAGTGAAAGGCCCAGAAGTAAAATACTGTTCAGTAACTTGTGTCTGAGAGAAAAATCAGCTTCCTCGCCAATAAAATGCTCAACTCGCACGTTAGCCGTCCCTTCGAATTTTAATCACACGATACACTTATTTAAGGATATCCTTTTGCAAGATCAGGGAGATCT